>DAOWMR010000193.1 GCA_030642995.1 Spirochaetales bacterium | reverse complement strand
GTCTTCAATGTTTCCCAGAGCGGCATGCGCACGAGCCAGCACGAAGAGGGCCGGGATATGCGACGGCGATTGATCAAGGAGGTTCTCGAGCACCTGGATTGCATCCAGGTGACGAGCCATCTCAAAATGGTAGAGAGTTCCCAGCGCGTAGAGCCCGTCCTGGTAGTTCGGATCAATCTCCAGACTCATCTTGTAGAATTGCTCCGCCATGACGAGATACATTGCGCGAACCTCCGGACGGGCCTGCGCCTTGGCAAGGTAACCCGAGCAGACACCCGCGAGTTGGTGCAGCACCTGATTTTGCGGCTCAATGAGGAGAGCCTCCTCCAGTGCCTCGAGCGCAGGACCGTAGAGTTCGTACCTCATGTACTCCTGAGCGAGGAGCTTGAGATAGCTCGCCTGTTTGTGTGCCGCTTCCACTTTCTGATTCACAATCTCTTCGTACTCAGCAATCGTTTCCTTCAGCTCCTGAATACGCTCCGGTGAGGGTGCGAGTTCGGACGGTTGTTCCATCTGCAAGAGTGCGTCCATCCGAGGATCGCTCGAACACGCGGCAAGAAGGGCTGCAATGACGGCGATCAGAATGAGATCAGCAACTCCTTTACGTGTCCGTTTCCTCTCGTGCTTCATTTCACCTGCCCCGCGGATGGTAGTCCGCATGGTATGTTTTCAACTCTTCTGAATCCACATGCGTGTATATCTGCGTGGTGGATATGTCCGCGTGGCCGAGCAATTCCTGAACAGCACGGAGATCTGCTCCGCCTTCCAGCAAATGGGTGGCAAACGAGTGGCGCAGCGTATGAACCTTGGCGTCAACACCCGCGATCGTCGCGATCTGGCGAAATCGTTTCCACATTCCCTTGCGTGAGAGACCGTCTCCGCGGCGGTTCAGGAAGAGCGACTCCACCGGCCGTCCGGCCAACTGTGGACGCGCCTCCTCCAGATACCGGCGGAGCCAATCCCGGGCGTGCTCGCCCATGGGAACCAATCGCTCCTTGTCTCCCTTGCCCTGCACACGTATGAGTCGTTCCTTGAGAAACACGCGATCCAGGGTCAGTTCAACGGCCTCGGATACTCGAAGACCACAGGAGTAGATCAGCTCGGACAGCGCGCGGTCGCGCAACCCGAGCGGGCTCCCGGTATCTATTGCCGCGAGGATTTCCTCTACCTCGGTCACCTTCAGCACTCCGGGAATGCGGTGCGAGGCCCGAGGCAATTCAACGAGCATCGCCGGATTCTCCAGCCGCGTGCCCTGCAAACAGAGATACCCGAAGAACGAGCGCAGTGCGCTGACAATCTTGGCAATGGTGCGTTGGTCTATCCCCTCTTCGGTCTGGCGGGCAATGAGGAAGTCGATGACATCCCCGGTACCTACCGTGAGCGGTGTGAGATCATGCCGTGCCGTCCATGCCGCAAAGAGCCGGCAATCGCGGACATAAGTATCCACCGTTTGTCGGGAAAGCCGCAAGCCTGCCGAGAGATAGTCTTCGAACTCTGCGAGCAGCGGATCAGGCGCCATGCTCACCGCCGGCGACTTGCTGATACCGAAGAACGGCCGGTATCCCGAGCTCACCCATGGGCTCCTGCTCGTGTCGCAACAGCTCATCTCGGCTTGTCTTCAATCGACTGCGAGTCATTTCCGACCACTTGTCGAGCGATATGTATTCTTCGTCACTCTCCGTACGCGCCCGAACCGGCGTGGAGAGGTCCGGCTCGCGATTGAATCCGGTCGCAATAACGCTGACCGTGATCTCATGTTCCATGAGTTCATCAATCGCCGTGCCGGCTATGATCAACGCATCTTCATCAGCGTTCGCGGTAATGATGTTGAGGATCTCTTCGTACTCACTCAACGCAAAATCCATTCCGCCCGAAACGTTGACGAGGATACCCTTGGCGCCTTCAATCCTGGCATCTTCAAGAAGCGGATTGTTAATCGCCGAGGTGGCGGCGTCGACGGCCCGATTGTCCCCGTCGCCCACACCAACACCCATGAGTGCCTCGCCCTGGCCGTGCATGATGGTTCGCACGTCCGCGAAATCTATGTTGATCTCACCCGGCTTGGTAATCAGATCGGAGATTCCCTGGACTGCCTGCCGCAGAACGTCATCCGCCATGAGGAACGCCTCCGTGATCGGCGTTTTCTTGTCCACGATCTTCATCAGATGCTGATTCGGTATGACGATGAGCGTGTCAACGGCGTCGCGGAGCTTTCTGATGCCTTCCTCGGCGAGCGACATCTTGTATTGCCGTTCAAAATCAAACGGCTTCGTCACGCACGCCACGGTGAGGATTCCCATGTCCCGCGCGACCTGGGCGATAATCGGCGCAGCACCGGTTCCGGTACCGCCCCCCATGCCCGCGGTGATGAACACCATGTCCGCACCCTGCACGACCCGCTGAATTTCGTTCTTGTCTTCCAGCGCGGCGTTCTCGCCGATTTCCGGTCGTCCGCCGGCGCCTAATCCACCGGTAAGCTCTGATCCCAGAGGCAACCGGACTTCGGCGTTTGACCGTTGCAGCGCCTGCAGGTCTGTGTTGACGGCACAAAACTCAACATTCTGCACACCCGCGGCGATCATGCGGTTGACGGCATTGCTGCCGCCTCCGCCGACGCCGATCACTTTGATGACAGTTGGGCTCCCGTAGGCCTCACCGAGGATCCGCGCGTCGTCCTGAATCTCGATCTTCATATCCCCTCCCAGGTATCGAAGCTCTTATATGGTACCGGGAACTCCCGGACTCATTCCTACTCGAAGAAATTGCGCAGCCAGCGCCGCACGCCCTTCATCACACCCGCATCGGCGGCGTTCTCCGACATCGCAGGGTCTCCGCCGGCGCCTCGGACCGCTGCGTAGAGTACGAGACCAACCGCAGTGGAGCACTCGGGCGTCTGATACACCGGCCCGATTCCACCAAGATTGCCCGGCTGCCCGATCCTCGCGGTGGTGTCGAATATCTCACTCGCAAGCTCAACGACACCCGGAAGAAGCGCACCGCCGCCGGTCAGCACTATGCCTGCGCCCAGATGCGGCAGGTAGCCTTTGGGTTCTATCCTTTCCTTGACCATTGCGAGAATTTCAGCCATTCGGGGTTGAATTATTCTACAAAGCTCTCTCCGATCAATGGCCGCCGGAGGCCGCCCCCCCACGCCGGGGATGATCACGGGCTCGCCGGTCTCCACCATCGGCATGAAACAGCAACCGGCGTCCTGTTTGATCCGCTCGGCGGCATCGGTGGGCGTCTTGAGCATGATTGAGAGATCACCGGTGACCTGGGCGCCACCAACCGGAAGAACGCTGGTGTAGTATGGAGCCCCCTCCCGATAGACGAGTATGTCCGTGGTTCCGCCGCCGAGATCAATCAGCAGAACACCGAGTTCCTGCTCGTCATCAGTCAGCACGGCCTTTCCGCCTGCAAGCGACTCGAGGACAATATCATTCACCTTGAAGCCGGCGCGGTTCACACATTTCACGAGATTCTGCGCGGAAGTCACCGATCCGGTGATGATGTGTACCTCGGCCTCCAACCGTACGCCTATCATGTCCAGCGGATTCTTGATCCCGCCCTGATCGTCAACCACAAACTCCTGGGGAATTACATGGATCACTTCGCGGTCCATCGGAATAACAACAGCCTTTGCGGCGTCAATGACCCGCGCCACGTCATCCCCGGTTATCTCGCGACCCTTTCCCGTCACTGCGACAACACCCCGTGAATTGAGCCCCTCAATGTGCCCGCCGGCAATCCCGGTGACCACTTCGGTGACCTCCCGGCCCGCCATCTGTTCGGCAGCTTCCACCGCTGAGGCAACGCTTCGCAACGTTGCCTCAATATTGATCACAACACCGCGTCGCAGGCCGTGAGACGGAGCAGTTCCTATGCCGATTATTTCAAATTCGTTTTCTTCGCCATACTCACCGATGACCGCAGTGACGGTCGTGGTGCCGATATCCAGTCCGACAATCATCCGATCATCAGCCACGGTCGCCCCCCTTCGCCCGTAACACGCCTTCGCCGGATCTGAAATCGAGTTCGGCGGCGGCCTCAAGCCGACCCTCGCGGCGCAGCATGTCCAGTATCATGACGATGTACTGTACCATGCCGGCATCAATTCTGGTACCAATCCGTACCGGCACGGAGAAGTGCATCGGGTAGAGCACAACGTCGAACACCGATTCATTCTTTGGGACGACGCGATACTCGCTGAATAGTGCGTAGAGCTCCGGGGCTTCGTCCCGGAGCGTCCTCAGGCTTTCCAGAAACCCTACGAGAACATCAGGGAGTCGAAGACCGATATCGGCCGTGGGAAACCGCAGCCCGGAAACGACCGGGAGCGTCTCGACCGACGGCTCGTGACCGATGCGGAACACAACGCCCTCTTCATCAAACACGAGCGTCCGAGCACCCGAATCGGTTTCAACTATCGCACAGGCGAGTGGTTGCCGCGCGGCAACTCTGATCTTCATCCTGTTCGGAAATACCAGATCCACGTCGACATTGCGAACGGCGGGGACGGCCGCTATCCGACTCGCAAGTTCATCGGTATCAACCCTGAAGTACATCATACCAATGTGTGCTCCGGCGATGGACAACAGCTCCTGGTCCGGGATGGTTGTTCCGTTCTCGATGTCTATTACCGAAATCGCAAGCCGTGGGGCAATGGCCAGGTGATAGACGAGTTCGGCAACCAGGGCGATCGAGAGGACGATCACCAGCGCAAGGAGCACCTGTTGGATCACCCTGTCCCGATCCCTCGGCTTGGTCGACTTCGAAACGAAGGGGTTGCCGGTCAACACGTCAGCCATGATCCGCATCCCCCGACGGCCCCGCGATAGTCCGGTCAGTGGATCGCGCGACATTGACGAGGAGCCCGCACATCAGGAGCGACATGAGCACGGACGATCCGCCGGCGGAGAAAAAAGGCAAAGGAATGCCGGTTGCCGGAACGAGTCCGCAGACAACCGCCATATTCAGCATCGCCTGCAGGAAAATCGCAGAGGTCACGCCGAAGGCAATGAGAGACCTGAAGGTGTCCGCCGCACGAAGTGCTATCTGATAGCCCTTCACGGCGAACGCCACGAAGAGTCCCACCACCGACAGGATCCCGACAAACCCGAACTCTTCACCCACGATCGCAAATACGAAATCCGAGTGCGGTTCAGGCAACGATCCGTACTTCTGCAGACTTTGACCGATTCCTGCACCCCACGCGCCTCCGTTTTCCAGCGCGATCCTTGCGGCCAGCACCTGGTAGCCGGACCCGAATCGATCCAACTCCGGATCAATGAAGGCCAGGATCCGCAAGACACGGTGCTCACGAGTCAGCAGCAGAATGACCGTCAATGGCAGAATCACGATTGCAAAGCCGACAAAGAAACGGAACCGGACGCGTGCAACGAACATCATGAGAAGAGCGAGACCAAGTACGAAAACAGCTGTTGAGAAGTCGTTCTGGAGATAGATGATTGCACCGAAAAGCCCAACCACGATCATCGGCGGCAGAATGCTGTTCAATGTATCGTTCAGTTGATCCTCTTTCTTGCTCAGAATGTGGGCGAGATAGAAGATGACAATGACCTTGATGAGCTCCGAGGGTTGGAAACTGTACCCAAGGAAAAAGATCCAGCGACGCGCCCCGAGATACTCCTCACCGAGGCCGGGAACAAAAGTGAGGATCATGCTGATCAGTCCGCCGAGGAGCAGAAGCAGAACGTTCCCCCGCAGGCGATCGAGAGATATGCGCGACGCCACAAATGCGAGAACAAGGCCCAGGCAAACATAGACCGCCTGGCGCCGAATCAGTCTGAAAGCATCTCCATAGAGCTGTTCAGCCCAGAAGTAGGAAGATGAAAAAAGCGTCGCGAGGCCGACTCCGACCAGC
>DAOWMR010000123.1 GCA_030642995.1 Spirochaetales bacterium | reverse complement strand
TGAGTTTCCGGCTGAGGAAGAAGAAGTCCTGATTGCGCTGGAGAATGTGATCCAGATCTATCCGAAAGGTCTCTGTGTCCTTGAAGGTGTTGAGCGCCGCACGTTTGCTCCGGCCGTCCGGTGCCGCCGTGAGGGCAGCCTCCAGTTTGTCGTCCAGTTCGTCGGATGGCGTGCTGAAGCGATCACCGGCCTTGTCCAGCATCGGGATGATGTTCTCGTACTGTCCGCGGATGAAGTCTTCCCAGAGAAAATCGCTTGTGCCCAGCAGTCGGGCCAACTCCTGGAGAATGAGCGGTTGGGACAGGACGCCGGCCATTCCGCCATGCTCGGTCGCCGCCACAATTTCGTGAATCATGGATTCAAACCGAACGAGCGCCGCGTACGGGTCCGGCGCGCCTCCCAGGTAATAGCTGAACTGCTTGATGAGCAGGACCGATAGACGGATTCGGTCAAGGTTATCTGCGTCCTGGATGGGATTACCGTTCCTGTCGGTAAGTTCGAGTTCGTCTCGAATGACGTGCTCTTCAGTATTGATCTGAACCGATTCTATGCTGACTCCCTGGAGGCTGAGCGCGGTAGACAGGGAGTAGAGGAAGAATGGCGTGTCTTCTCCGGCAAGGGTCATCCGTGTCGTGGCTTCCGATGTGTCAAAGGTCAGTTCCACCGGGAGGAGGCCGCCACGGGTGCCTCCTTCGTCGGACCTGAGACGATCCGCAACCGCTTCGTTGACCATGCGCCGCGCCCGTTCCCGGTCATGACCCGGGAGCATCTCGGGAAGCACATGGCCGAGAAAGCCGGCAAGCGAATCCCGAAGACTCTGGAGGTCTTCCCCCTTGGGTAGGGTGCCGACGAATCTATCAACGATTCGTCGTGTGGGTAGCTCGGGTGCATTCTGCGCCGTTCGGCGACGACCGTGCGGTGCGCGTCGCGGTCCCCGCGTGCTGTCGCCGGCAGCCTCGGAATCACGCGCGAGCGTGTAGACCGAGCCTGACTGTATGTTAAACCCTGTTGCGCCGAGGATGCCGGTGAGGAGACCCAGCATTCCTTCAACATCAAAAGAGAGAACAGTGATCCCCACATGATCCGGCTCATCGGGAAGCTCGGGATCCACCTCGAGCCGGAACGGTTGTGTGGCGGTCAGCGAACAAAGCCCCGCCACATGCTCCGTGACCGTCGACACGCTGAACTCCTGGAAGTAGCGCTCGGGAAGACGAACAAGGCACGCACTCGGCTTGAGCGTCACGCCTGGATCTGTCTCAAGTGCTGCAAGCGACGAGTTGGATGCCGAAATTTCGTCGAACGATGGCCGCGTGGACATAGTCGTATCATTCTACCCGATAGCCGCTTCTCCCTTCTCCCGGCTGCGAATGCGAATCACATCCTCAAGGGGCATGACGAAGATCTTGCCGTCTCCAATCTCGCCGGTCTGGGCTCCGGCAATGATCGCGTCTATCGTCAGTTGGACGAACTGGTCGTTGACGGCGATTTCAAGTCGAACTTTCTTGAGGAGGTTGACCTCAATGTCCACCCCGCGATAGCTCTCGTGATACCCCTTCTGCTGTCCACAGCCAAGTGAGTTGGTGGCCGACATCTTGAAGATATCCGACTTGTAGAGCTCTTCCTTCACGTCGTTGAGTTTGTGTGGTTGTATGTACGCTACAATCAATTTCATACTCGGCCCCCTACATGTTGCTGAAGATCTGGAATCCGCTGTACGACTCGACACCGTGTTCGCTGATGTCCAGTCCCCGTAGCTCTTCCGTGTCGCCAACCCGGAGAGCGCCCACCGCCTTGAGTGATCCGAAGAGCACGAGAGTAGTCACTACGACCCATGCGAACACCGCACCGATGCCCAGCGCCTGGACCCCGATTTGTCCGGCCCGCGTGAGCCCAGACCCGACCTTCGCCAGGTCACCGAAAATGCCAACCGCCAATGTGCCCCAGGCGCCGCAGACACCATGCACGCTGATTGCGCCAACCGGGTCATCAATGTGGAGCACCTTGTCGAGGAACTCCACACTCAGAACAACGAGTGCACCGGCGATTGCGCCCACAATGATTGCACCGAGCGGGTCGATCACCCAGGCGCCGGCCGTGATACCGACCAGGCCCGCCAGCGCGCCGTTCATGGACATGGAGGGATCGGGCTTTCCAAACCAGATCCACGAGGTGAACATCGCGAGAATGGCACCGGCCCCCGCCGATAGCGTTGTGGTCGTTGCCACCCATGCGATGTCGGGATCGGTTCCCGAGAGGGTCGACCCGGCGTTGAAGCCGTACCAGCCGAACCAGAGGATAAATACGCCGAGTGCCGCCAGCGGTATGTTGTGACCGGGAAAGGCCTTCACGGTCACCTTCCCCTTGACCCTGACGTATTTACCGCGCCGGGCCCCGAGCAGGACCGCTCCGACCATGGCAGCCCATCCGCCAACCGAGTGGACGACCGTTGAACCGGCGAAGTCGTGGAAGCCCATCTCTGCGAGCCATCCGCCGGCCCAGATCCAGTGACCCGAGATAGGGTAGATCGCCGCGGAAATCACGAGGCTGTACAGCAGGTAACCGGCAAATTTGGTTCGTTCGGCCATCGCGCCGGAAACAATCGTTGCTGCGGTGGCGGCGAATACAACCTGGAACATCCAGTCCCGGTAGATGACGGAATCAGCTCCCGCGAGGAAGAACTGGTCGGTGCCGATCAAGCCGCCCGACGAACTCCCATACATCAGGGCCCAGCCGACAGCCCAGTACGCAAGCACGCCAACCGAGAAGTCCATCAGGTTCTTCATGATGATGTTGCCCGCGTTCTTGGCACGCGTGAGTCCAGTCTCCACCATGGCAAATCCGGCCTGCATCAGAAAAACGAGGGCAGCGGCAAAAATGAGCCAGATCATGTCAAAGGAGAACTTGATCTCCTCCAGAGTCAGTTCCTGAGCGAACAGTTGGCCGCCACCGAGCAGCACTGCCAGCCCAACGAACATGAATAATCGTTTTCGCATTCAAACAACCTCCGAGGTCTTTTGTTACGATCATCTCTGCATCTTTCGTGCCATTCTTACAATCAACGTAAGTCGATTCTAGACAAAGACTTACAGTGGCAATTCGCACCACCCGCCTGTTGCAAAGGCTACCAAAATGTAGAAAATGACGTTTAGCCATACGCAAATGTAACAATGGTGACAGATCCCTACGACTGTGGGCCATGATGATGAGGATCAATTGCATGCTTGCGCACCCGCAGGCCCATGATGCGTTCCGTGATTCCAAGGAGCCGGGCCGCCCTGGCCATATTGCCTCGCGTTGACTTGAGGGCATCCAGTATGAGTTCGCGCTCCAGATTGTCCAGACTCTCACTGAGAGTCCCGTGGAATTCGGTGTTGGAGCTTTCCGCAGACTGGAGGCTTGGCGGCAGATGATGGCTATGGATCACCTCGTCCACGCTCAATAGAACCGCCCGTTCAACGCAGTTCTCCAACTCCCGCACATTCCCCGGCCAGTGATAGCTCATCAGGAGATCAATTGCGGGAGTAGATATTCGTCTGACTGCCACGTGGTTGTGGTCCGCGTACTTCTCAATGAAGTGGTCGGCCAGGAGCAGGATGTCGCTCTTCCTGTCCCGTACCGGCGGGATGTGGATGGGGAAAACGTTGAGCCTGTAGTAGAGATCCTCCCGAAAGAGCTTCTCTTCAATGAGGTCTTCCAGGTTACGGTTGGTTGCGGTGACGACACGGACGTTCACCCGATGGGTCTCGTGTCCGCCGACCCGCTCAAACTCCTTTTCCTGCAGGACACGCAGAAGCCGAATCTGAGTGGTCGGGGAGAGGTCTCCTATCTCGTCCAGAAAAATCGTGCCGCCGTTGGCAAGTTCAAATCGACCTCTGCGCGTATTGATTGCGCCGGTGAATGCGCCTTTCTCGTGACCGAAGAGTTCACTTTCGATCACGGTTTCCGGAAGTGCCGCACAGTTCACCTTGATGAACGGCTTGTCCGCCCGGTGACTGTTGTAGTGGATGGCGTGAGCCACGAGTTCCTTGCCGGTGCCGCTCTCGCCCCGAATGAGGACCGTGGCGTCGCTGCGGGATACCCGGGCGATCATGTCGAACACATCCTGCATCGCGCGCGAGTTGCCGATGATGTTTGCCGGCCGAGATCGTTCCTTCAGCTCTTCCTGGAGTCTGGAGTTCTCCGCCTGAAGTGCCCGTTTCTCCTCCATGGCGCTCTGGCGGATGCGAACAGCCTGTGCGATGAGTGATGCGATGATGGATATCAGCCGCACATTGTCCTGGAGTTCATCGTCGTCCGCCGCCGATCGATCAACACTGAACGCGCCGATTGTCTCGTTCCCCAGCTTGATGGGAACGCAGATAAAAGAGATCTCTCTATCGTTCTTCTTCTTGTGGGCGCCGGTTCGGTTGAGAAAGTTCGAATCTTCCGCGATGAGCGGGATCACGCGGGCTTGACCGCTCTGAACAACCTGCCCGGTTATACCTTCACCGAGGCGATACCGTCCACGTTTCTGCTGTGTCGGTGACAGCCCATGTGAGGCTTCTATGAATATCTCCCCGGTCTGCCGATCAAGCAGCGTTACCGCCGCCCGAAAGAAACCGAGCCGATCTGCCGTAGCCTTGAGAACCGGCTGGATCACCAGATTGAGATCCATGCTCTGGTCGAGGAGTTGGCTCATTTCGAAGAGAAGAGAGATCTCCTTGCACCTGTCGCCAATTTCAGTGTACTTAACCCTGTCCGTCATCCCATTCCCCCCGGGGCTACAGAATTGTGCCCTCGTAGACTATTTTCTGATCGCCGTCGAGGGTAACCGTGATGCCGTTCTCAATCGTATCGAGAGCATCCGGCACCTGCGAGATGTACGCAATGTCCGGGTTCAGATCTCGAATTCGTTGGTGGGAGATCTGCGACGCTTCTTCCGCAATCACCCCCGCGATGCGCGCGATGATATCCGCAAATTCTTCGCCCAGTGCCTGCGTGAGCAGGATCTCGGTTGAATCCAGTCGGAGATGGCGCCCGGCGTCTTTGGCATCCTTCGCCTTGACGGTCCGACCCGTCCGCTTCGGCCCGAATCCGAGCTGACCGCGACCCAGCACATTGCCGAGGATGTGGACCTTGATCGTATTCATCGGGATGGCCGAGTGAAGCGGAAGGCCGGAGGTTATCACCACGCGGTCGGATTGGGCTATCAACCCGCGATCCAGAGCGAGCCGGATGGCGTTCTGAACCATGGCCTCGGAATCTGAGACTTCGTCGGAAATGAGCGGGACAACTCCCCAGTGGAGCAGCAGCCGGCGTTGTACCTGCTCGGTGGTCGTTACTGCAATGATGTTCTGAATCGGCCGATACTTGCTCAGCATTCTCGGACTGTTTCCTCGAAGGGTCGGCGTGATAATTGCCGCGGCGTTCACGTCGGACGCCACGAAGAAGGTGGCTTTGGCCATTGCTTGGCCAATGTCCGGCTTCGGGTCGTAGTAGTCGAAGAACTCCTTGCTCCTCAGGTTGTATTCCGCACTCTGTTCGATGGACAAGGCGATTTTGTGAAGAGTCTCACAGGCCTTGATAGGGTAGGCGCCGGCGGCAGTCTCGCCACTGAGCATTACGGCGTCGGTTCCGTCGAAGATTGCGTTTGCAACATCGGTAAGCTCCGCCCGGGTCGGGCGCGGGTTCTCAATCATCGAGTCCAGCATCTGGGTTGCGGTAATGACCGGCTTGTTCTCCGTGTTGCACTTGGAGATGATCCGTTTCTGTGCGAGTGGTATGTCCTCCACAGCCAATTGAACCCCGAGATCACCCCGGGCAACCATGATCCCGTCACTGACCCGAATGATCTCATCAATGTTGTCCAGCCCTTCCTGGTCTTCAATCTTCGCGATGATCCGAATAGGACTCTCATTTTCCCGCAGGATCTGACGGATTTCTTCCACGTTCCGGGGCGTTCGGATGAAACTCGCCGCGATGAAGTCCATTCCTTCCTGGACTGCGAAGAGGATATCGGCCTTGTCCTTGTCGGTGATGGCCGGAAGCTGAACACGCACCCCCGGGATGTTCACGTTTTTTCGGCTGCCGAGGATCCCACCACTTCTGACAACGCACAGAACCTCACAGCCTGTGACCGTTTTGACCTCCAGATCGATCAAACCGTCCGCAATATAGATGTGGTTGCCCGGCAGCACCTCATCCGGGAGCTGTTTGTAGGAGATGCCGATGCGTTCCAGTGTTCCTGCCGTTTCTTCGGTGGTTATGGTGATTTCGTCACCGGCGGTGAGCTCGAACGTGGCATTGTCCTGGAGAAGACCGGTTCGGATCTCCGGGCCTTTCGTATCCAGGAGCAACGCCACGGGAACTCCGACCTCCGCCGAAATACGACGAACCCGCTCAATTCGTTCGCGGTGTTCGTCGTGTGTCCCATGCGAGAAGTTCAGCCGCGCCACGTTCATGCCTGCTTGCAGGAGCCCGCGGATCATCGCGTCCGAGTCCACTGCAGGTCCGAGGGTGCATACAATCTTTGTCCGGCGAACAGAATGCATGAATTCTCCTTGCGGGCAGTATAGCGAAGGCCCTGTGGGCTGTCTTCCTCAGACAGTCGGCTTTCCCGGCAGATTGCCGTGACCGGTCGTCATTGGTAAACTGCGCCGGTATGATCGACGCACTATTTCTTGATTTTGACGGAGTCATCTGTGACTCCGTGAACGAATGCTTCGTCAGTTCCTGGATTGCGTTTCATGACCGCTACCGCGGAGACAAGCCGCAGGCTGTCGGGCTGGAATACTATGCGCAGTTCAGACGCATGAGACCATTCATCCGCACAGGACAGGACTTTCTCCTCGTGCATGAACTGATCTGCGAGGGTCTTTCAGTGGGGACTCAGATAGAGTTTGATGCCGCGGCGGATCGGGCCGGACAGGAGAAGCTGGCCACCTTTGACTCGTTGCTCTATGCGGTTCGGGAAGATCTCGTCGCGGGCGAACTGGAGTTCTGGCTTCCGCTCCATAAACCATACGGTTCCCTCGCCGGGTCGCTTCGCGCGGCGGCGCCCAACCCGAATGTATGGATTGTCTCCACGAAACGGTCGGAATTCATCGAGCGGATCCTTCACTACTGGGAGATCAATTGGGAGGCGAGCCGGATCGCCCTCCCGATTCGGATGACCAAGATCGACACAATCAAGTCAATTATGCGCCTGCACGATTATTCAACGGGAATTTTCGTGGACGATCAGCGGGACCACCTGCGATGCGAGCCGGGGATCGGGCTCGAATGCCGGCTGGCTGAGTGGGCTCATGGGGCTGGCCGCGCGGGGGCGAGTGCCGTGCTCCGGCCGGGGCTGGAGCGGATCGGCTTGGAGGAATTGAGCGAGCTGGTGAGTTCCTTCGGATCCTGAGGCGGCCTTCGACCTACTCTTCCTCGCTGTCCCGACCGGCCTCGAACAGGAATCGATACTCATCCTGACTGACCACATCCTGAGGCTCATCAACCGGCGTGCCGCCTTCCATGAGGCCCTGAATGTCGGCGATATCGCGTACGTGATGATCGCGGGCGTCGACGAGCTTGTCCGTGAACGCGGAAAGGTTTTCAGACCACGACAGCGTGCCGTCGAGAAGGGCGCCGAGGAGGTCGGCGAAACCTCGTTTCACGCGCATGAGTTCGCGCAGATGATCGCGTCGGTTGATGAGGTAGCTGTTCACTCGAAGTGCTTCGTAGATCTGCTGCAGGGTTCGATCGACGAAGAATATGTCCTCCACG
>DAOWMR010000087.1 GCA_030642995.1 Spirochaetales bacterium | reverse complement strand
GCCGTGCGCGAACTCGGTCGGCTTCTCCGGACGGGAATCCCGCGGTAGGTACACGGAGGGACACAATGGTTGAGATAGTCGGAACCGGTATCTATGCCCCCGGTGAACCAATTGACAACGCCGAACTTTCGAGACTGACCGGGATCGATTTTGACCACGAGAGGCTGGAATCAAAGCTGGGTATCCGCGCCCGACACATAGCGCACCTGCGCGGTCTGGATGAGACAACAGCTGACTTCGCTGAGCGGGCCGCCCGGTTGGCCATTGAGCGTGCGAAGATTGACCCTGACGAGATAGACCTCTTTGTTGTCGCGACCGACACTCCTGAGTATATCTCACCGGCAACGAGCATGATCGTGCAAGGACGTATTCAGGGCGGCCAGCGGTTCACCGGGGCCTACGATCTCGGGGCAAGCTGCTCGAGCTTTGTCGCTGCACTGGACACGGTGAGCAGGGTTTTAGCGACCGACGCGACTCTCCGCTATGCCTGCATCATGGGCGTCTACAACATGCCGGCATACCTCCGACCCGGTGATGAGTTCGGTTATCCGATTTTTGCTGATGGCGCGGGCGCCGTCATCCTTCGGCGGACCGGCGATAACGCCATCCAGGCCGGTGATCCGCTTACCCGCCGGAGTCGCTATCTCGGGGGACAGCTGCTCACCGACGGTACGCAGTGGGACTTCGTGGGCGTTTACAGTGGGGGCACCAGACAGCCGGTGACGAGCGAGCGTCTTGAGACGGGTGACTACGGGCTGCAACTTCTTCAACGACTTCCGGGCGACAGGAACGTGAAACTCTGGCCGATTGTCGTTGAACGTCTCCTGTCCAAGATCAACCGGCCGATTGATGAGATCGATCATTTCCTCTTCACCCAAATCAATTGCTCAGTCATCAAGCAGGTCATGGAAATCCTTAATCAACCCATGAGCAAGACGACGATGGTTATGGACCGATACGGGTACACCGGGAGCGCATGCATTCCAATGGCATTTCATACGGCTGTCGCCGAGGGGCGGATCAGCAGGGGTGATGCCGTGGTGATGGTGGCGTCCGGCGCCGGGCTCGCGGTTGCTTCGGGTGCGCTGGTTTACTGATTGAACATTGCCAAAGAGATAAATAAATAACCTGCCATCATTGTAATACGATTTATTTCACAATAACTTGACGTAGTTAGCGTTTTACGTTACAGTTCTTTCTAAGGATGAAAGCAAGTTAACTCTGATATCGCTATTTGGTGAATAACGAAGGAGTTGTCAGTGAGCGATACGTCAATACGCCGCAGTTCGACGGCGCGGCCACGGAAAAAGAAGAAGAGCCAGATACCAATAGCCCTGCTCGTCGGTTTAGTCATGATCGCCCTCGGAGTGGTCATGTCCGTCTTCTCGCCGGTGTTGGGCTTCTTCTGGTTCACCGGAATTGCGTTCGGTTTCATTCTTCAGAAGACCCGGTTCTGCTTCACAGCGGCAATGCGAGATCCCTATCTGACCGGCGGGACCAATCTGACAAAGGCCGTTCTGATAGCACTCGCCATTACCACCCTCGGGTTCTGGGCCATCAAGTACGGGGCTGCAAGTCGCGGTCTTCCAATTCCCGGCCAGGGCTTCGTCGTTCCTATCAGTCTCAACACCGTGATCGGCGGATTCATCTTTGGGATTGGGATGGTAATCTCAGGCGGCTGCGCCTCAGGGACACTGATGCGTGTTGGTGAAGGGCTCACCATGCCGATCCGGTCACTCGCCTTTTTCGTTGTTGGCTCCGTGCTCGGTGCCATGACAATGGGGTGGTGGGTAGTCAACTTCGTTGCCCGAGCGAAGGCGGTATTTCTGCCGGATGTCTTCGGCTGGTTCGGCGCCATTGCCATTCAACTTGCGACGATTCTCCTGCTCTGGATCGCCGCGGATAAGTTTGCGAAGAGCAAGCAGAAAGTGACTGAAACCCAATAGAAGACAACAGGAGTATTGCGATGCAGGAAGTTATGTTGGATTGTCTTGGTGAAGCTTGTCCGATCCCGCTGGTGAAAGCTCAGAAGAAGCTCGAAGAACTCGCTGTCGGCGACGTTCTCATCGTTCAGATCGATCACTCATGTGCCATGAAGAACCTGCCGGAATGGGCTCGAGAAGCCGGCCATAACGTGGAGATTGAGGAAGTTGACGACGGCGAATGGGAAGTTGTCATCGAAAAGGTGAAGTAGAGGACTATCCATGAAGAAGTTCGCTGAATGGCTCGCGAAAAACGATTACTACAAGGCGTGGTTCAAAGACGCATGGCCGTACGTGACGGGCGCCGTCCTGCTCTCGGTATTCCAGATTGTCACCTTTGCGACAACCGGTAGCCCCTGGGGGGTTTCTGCGGTGTTTGCGAACTGGGGCGCGTGGATTATCGAAGCCTTCGGCGGGTCGGTGGACAAGTGGTACTACTTCGCGTCCGAAGGCGCTCAGGCCACCCTGGATCGGGGCTTCTTTCAGGATCCGGGCACGATGCGCAACATCGGACTTATCGTCGGCGCTCTCTTCGCCACGTTGATGGCGTCCGGATTCAAGATCAAGAAGCTCAAGTCCGGAAAGCAGGTGATCGCGGCCATCCTCGGCGGATTGCTCATGGGGTACGGAGCGCGACTCGGATTCGGCTGTAATATCGGGGCCTTTTATTCGGGTATCGCGTCGCTCTCGCTTTCAGGTTGGGTGTTCGGGGTGTTCCTCTTCGTGGGCGCCATTGTCGGAAGCAAGATGCTCGTGAAGTGGTTTATGTAACGTCTGCGGGAGCAGACGTTACATCAGGAGTTTCCGCTTTTGCGGAAACTCCACATGTGGCCAAGCGAAACGTGCGGCGCAGTGCAAATAATAGGAAGGGATATGAGAGAGAAGAAGGTTGAACAGTACGACGTTGTTATCATCGGTGGTGGAGCATCAGGTCTGACCGCAGCCATCTATTGCGGACGCGCCCGTCTGAACACCCTTCTCATTGAGAAGAGTCTCATGGGCGGCCTCGCTACCTACACGAACGAAATTGAGAATTACCCGGGATTCCCGGAGGGCATTGGTGGTCTTGCGCTCATGGAGCTTTTCCATAAGCAGGCCAAGAAGTTCGACGTCAAGTTCAAACTGACCGACGTGAAGAGCGTTGATTTTGAAGGGGATGTCAAAAAGGTAGAGACCTTCCGCAACATTTTCGAGTGCAAGGCTGTCATCGTGGGCTCGGGAGGCCGTCCCCGTACGACGGGAGCAACGAACGAAGAGAAGTACCTATTTGACAAGGGCATCTCCTTCTGTGCGACCTGTGATGCGGCGGCCAATACGGACAAAACCGTGATGGTCATTGGATCCGGAGATGCTGCGATTGAGGAAGGGATGTTCCTCACGAGGTTTGCGAAGAAGGTGATCGTTTCGGTTATCCACGACGTGGGCAAGATGGACGCGAACGAGATTGCCCGTGAGCAGGCGCTCGGGAACCCCAAAATGGAGTTCATGTGGAACACGGTCGTTGACTCATTTGAAGGCGGTGAGCAGCTTGAGACAGTCAATCTCAAGAACCTGAAGACCGGCGAGATTCTGCCGGTAGTCGTTGATTCATGCTTCGAGTTCATCGGGTACGAGCCGAACACCGAGATCTTCAAAGAGAAGCTCAACATGTCCAAGCGGGACTACATCATCACCAATGAAGTGATGGAAACCGGGGTTCCCGGTGTCTACGCCTGCGGTGATGTTCGCGAGAAGGAGCTGAAACAGATCTCCACTGCCGTCGGTGACGGGGCAATTGCCGGTGTGGAGGCGGAGAAGTACATCGCCGAGACCGAAGTATTCGCCAACCAGATCATGCAGAAAGAACGAATCGGGATGATCTACGTCTACTCGGCTATTGACGCTCCGAGCCGGGAAATGCTTCCGATGATGCAGGAGATTGAGGCCGCATACGGCGATCAGGTGAAGCTCAGCGTCATTGACCAGTACAAGGGACAGCGGCTCTGTGATCGACTCGCGTGTGACGTAGACCCCATGACCATCTTCTACACGGAGGACGGCGAGGTGGTGGAGATATCGAGCGAGTGTGATCGCCCATCAATATTCGACATGCTGAACAAGCTCGTTGCTAAGCCGATCGAGCAGACGGCGTAAGGAGTGACCATGAAGCGGACCATTGCACTGCTCTTTCTTGCCGGCCTCATTGCTCTGCTGGTTGCGTGTCCGACACCTCAGGGCGAGGTTGGTGCGGAGATAGTCACGGCGGACCAGGCCCTGGAGCTGCTGAACGCCGACGACGCGGTTCTCGTGGATGCGCGAGGTCTGCTGGACTACCGCAAGGGCCACATTGAGGGTGCGGTGAGCGTCTCACGCGCGGATATCGTGGTGAATGAGCCTTTCGTCAACATGCTGACCCCCGCCGGGCAGATCGAGTCGGTCATGGGTGAGCGCGGAATCTCCAATGACACGCTCATCATCGTCTACGACGACAACTCCAACATGGACTCGGCCCGGCTCTGGTGGACGTTGAAGATCTACGGCCATGATCTGGTGAAGGTTGTCAGTGGTGGACTCGCCGCCCTTGGGGATGCCGGAGCAGAAGAGACAACGGTTGCCACGATCGTTCAGTCGACCACCTTCACCGCCGGTCCGTTGAAGAGCGAGATGCTCGCCACTCAAGCGGACATTCGCGCACAGATCAACGATCCGGATCCGGACACCGTGATTTTGGACACCCGTTCCATTGAGGAATACGCAGCCGGCGCGATTCCGGGTGCTATCTGTCTGGACTACGCGGGTAACAACTTTGCGGACGGCACCTACCGGCCGTCGCGTCAGATCCAGATCCGCTACATAGAGGCGGGCCTGGACTTTGACAATACAGCGATCATGTACTGCAAGACCTCCATCCGGGGTGCGCAGTCGTACTTGGCGCTCTACAACGCCGGTTATCGGGATTTGAAGCTCTACGATGCCGCATGGTTGGAGTGGAGCGCGAATCCGATGAACGAGATCTACGTGCCGGAAGAATCCGGCGTTCAACTCGAGGCGTCCGACGTCTCGTAATTCCTAGTGCTCGTATCCCGTATGGGGTAAGAAAATACATTGCAACACTTCCAAAGGAGTGAGACATGAAAATTGATCTGAAGAAGGCTCTGAGCATCCTGTTGCTGTTCGCCATTGCTGCGTTCGCGTTTGTCGGCTGTGACGGCAAAGAGCCTGCGGCAGCTGAGGCAGCACCCGTAGAGGCTGCTGCGGTTGAGACCGCGTCGGTAGAAGATGCCGTTGACGCGTACTTCGCGAACATGCCGGATCACATCTACAAGATCGGCCAGGCTGATTTCGTAGAGATGGTTGCATCGGGCGCGGAGATGACCATCCTGGACATCCGCAGTGCCAATGACTATGCCACCGGGCACATCAACGGCGCCGTCAACCTGCCGTGGGGCACGTCGGCACTCTCCGACCAGGTTGCCAACATCCCGCAGGAAGGCGATGTTTTCATCTATTGCTATTCCGGCCAGACCGCCGGTCAGGCAGTTGCCCTGCTGAACCTCGTCGGCATTCCCGCCCGCAGCGTGAACCTGGGTTGGAACTTCGGTATCTCGAAGGTTGAGGGCGTCGACGCCGTCACTGAGACCACGATCCGCTCACTGTGGGTCGACACCACCGATATCGATCCCAATCTCCTGGCTGCCTACACGGGCTACTACGAGAATATGGCCGGCGCGGCAGGAACCACCTTCGCCAACAACATCGTGAGTGAGGCAAATGCCAAGGCCATCTTTGACGCGGCTGACCCGGACGTCGTGTTTGTGTCCGTCCGAAAGGCAGCCGACTTCGCGACCGCTCACATTGAGGGTGCGACCAACATACCGTGGGGCAGGGGTATGCAGGAGATGTTTGCCTCGCTGCCTGCGGACAAGAAGATCATCGTTTACTGCTACTCGGGTCAGACCGCAGGTCAGACGGTAGCGATGCTTCGCATTCTCGGCTACGACGCCGTCTCCCTGAAGGGCGGCATGGGCGTTGGCGCGAATGCTCCGCTCGGTTGGGTCAACCAGGGCTTCCCGACGGTGGCGTCTAACTAGATAGCGCGGCCGACAAACGCCGGTGCGCCGCATAACGTCTACCAGCCCCCGAACGATCGGGGGCTTTTTTGCGTTCGCGGCCGGGAGGTCGTGGGGCGGTCATGATGCCGGATCGACAGGTCTCTCCGACGTAGCTCGCTCTGTCCGGTAGGATTTGTGCTGAAGCCGAGAAACAGGCCGGGGAGGAACACCCCCGGAATGTCATTCAGTCTGTCTTCCCTGAATACTCCACGTATCTGTTCAACATGGTCCTCATGGTCTCTTGTCAGGCACTCCCGAAGTCTGAGCCCTCCGCCGTAGATCAGCGATGCCATGAGGCGGTACCTTCCTTTCAGTAGATCCAGGATCTGCTTCACTTCCTGCGGAGTGAGAACTACCGGCAATTTCCGGGGAACCTTCGAGCGCAGGGCCAGTTTGACATCCGTTACATCCATATTGAGGATGTTGCGAAAGAAGAAGAGCAGGGCATTGAAAGCCTGTTTTTGCGTAGAGATCGAAACGTGACGGTCCACAACCAGACAGGTCAAGAAGCGTGTAAGGTGGTCCTGTCTGATTTCGTGAACCGGCAGGGCTCGGAGGTACTCCCTGAAGTCTTTCAACCAGTATATGTAGGTCTTTTCCGTTCTGTAGGAGCGGCCTTTCAGGGCGAGTCGGTTTCTGCATTCGTTGGTTGCCCTGGCCCAATCTTCGTTGACATGGGCGGCTTGCTTCTTCTCCACCGGCGCCTTGGACGCGGACCAGAAGAAGGAATGCTGGATAACCTCCAGGGCTTGTTTGACCTGCCAGTCTTCTTTGCTTCCCGAAAGATGAATAAGGAAATCCTGACGACATGCACTCCTGTCTGCTCCCGGCTTGCAGCTGCGTAGAAAGGCCTCATACTCTGAGACCCACTTCTGATACCAGGGAATAGCCTTTTCCGGAATATGGGCTCTTTCTCTCAGATACTCTCTGAAGGTCACGCAAGGCTCCTCCGCTTCGTTGCTGATAGCGACCGCATTCCTGTCCGCCCAATATGCACCGTTTGGACTGGAACTCGGTGGGTCCGCAGACGCCGAACCGCTCTTTCTCGCCTTTTTTTGTGGCCACCGTATATAGATACGCCCAGAGTGTTCGTGCTGTTTGCAAGCGAGATAAGAATTGCATATTATTGAAAAGCGGCCTGGGAAGCAGAGGGAATAACGGAGAAGCGCTGCTCACGACAAAAGTGTTCAATATCTTATGTTGGCACGACGTCGAAATCATGGGAGGTTTGTTTTGGATAGCATCCATAAAACAGCAGGTCCAGCACTCCTCCTTGCAGGTCCAGGAACAGGAAAAACTTACACCTTGGGCCTCAGGCTGAAGTATCTAATCGAAGAAATGGAGGTTCCTCCAAATAGTATTACAGTCATAACATTTACAGCTGAAGCAGCAAAAAACATGCGAACCAGAGTATCAGATTCCGAAAAGAAAGCGCTCTTTCTGCCGTACAAGAAACAACCATCTAATATTCTCACAATGCATAGTCTAGGCTTCAAGATAATTCGTTCCTATCCCGAAAGAGTTTCCCTAAAGGATACAATAAAAACTATTCCTGATGATTCGGAGAAATCTATACTCCTTGGTGACGCTGCCCAGTTATCCGGTTATGAAAGAGCACTCGGACAGGAAGTTGCATCTTGTCGTCAATTTGGTGATTGTAAACCGACAGATGACCCCAAATGTCAGGTTTGCGAGAAATACAAACAAATTTTACGTAAATGCTCCTCATTGGACTATGATGAGCAGATACTTCTTGCAGTCGAACTACTTGAAAAATACCCAGAAATTCAAAGCGAGTATCAACAATACACCAAACATCTCCTTGTTGATGAATACCAAGATATCAATATGGCGCAATACAAGCTAATTCGACTCCTGAGTGAGAATCAGGAAGACGGTCTTTTTGTAGTTGGTGATGACGATCAGAGTATTTATAGCTGGAGGGGTGGTTCACCAAAATTCATACGTGAATTTGCAAATGATTTTGGCAATAATTCTAAAGTTATTCCTCTCAATAAATCATATCGTTGTCATAGTAATATTCTAGAAAGTTCACTTAGAGTTGTGGAATTATATGATTCAGATCGATTAGAGAAAAAACCATTTGAGTATGAGGTTGAAGACGGTCCCAAAATTAAAGTGCACAATGCACCTAGCGATAAGAAGGAAGCTAGAATTGCAAGAATCATAGTTCAATCTGCACTTCCTTCCCAAGACGTTCTGATTCTAGTACCTCAGCGATCATTTGCAGAATCAGTGGCCAGTGAACTTAGATCGAATCAAATTGGATTCACAACACGAGCTAGTATCCCAGGAACTGGTTTGCCTCTTATTTCAAGACTGAATGACTGGCTCAATAACCCAAGTGATGACGTCGCGTTTCGACGGTGTTTGGAATCGTTTATGCAACGGATCGATTCTCCTGTACCATCAGGAAGAGTACGCAAGGCAGAGAAAATACAGGAACGTGAAGAAGCGTTTTCTCAAATTGCGAGTCTTTGGGAGAAGGTGTTGACAGACGAAGTGGATTCTCTATGGAGTTCACTTGAAAAAGTACATGAAGGGCATGGTCTGTATACGCCATTATGGGATGATTTTAACTTGCTTCTGAAAGAATATCGAGAAAAGGGTGATATTCGTGAGTTCTCAAAAAGTTTGGCCACAACTTTATCTCCATGGCGTGATGTAAAGTCTTTTTTAAGTGAGGTGACGGCTTGGGTTGATTCAATTCGTCACTCCGGATCAGAAGGAATGGACTCATCTGTTCGAATTATGACCTTTCAGGGTGCAAAAGGATTGGAAGCAAAAGTGGTTTGTGTGCTTGGTCTTGAGGAGGGCATAATTCCAAGAGAAGGAAGCGATTTATCGGAGCAGAGTAGACTACTGTTTGTTTCAATGACGCGAGCAATCAACGAACTACATCTTTTCCATGCTCGTTTGCGATCTAGCCAAGTATTGAAGCGCAACGCATTTAGTGATGGGAAACCGGGTGTTAAGCTATCGAGATTCCTTACAGCGATAGCAGATGACCATTCTGAGAAGGTTTATCATAAAGCCTGATAAATTGAAGGCGTGCAAACAATGGCATTAACCTGACAAACCCTTT
>DAOWMR010000022.1 GCA_030642995.1 Spirochaetales bacterium | reverse complement strand
CTCGGGGCAGATCACGGTGAATCAAATGGATGCGCGTAGCCTGTCGGATCATCTCCCGGCTGCCGGTCTTGATTACATCATCACCAACCCACCGTATGGTATACGGATGGGCCGTGAAGCCGAGCTGGGCACGCTCTATCGCCGGTTTCTGGAGGAAGCCGCGGTGGTGCTGCGGCCCGGCGGTGTCCTCGCCCTGCTTGTAGGGAAGCGGCGGGGCAGGTTCAACAAGATTCTCCAATCGACGCAGGGGTTTCGTTTGGAGCATGTCCGCATCATAGAGATCGGTGGCGTCTATCCCGGACTCTTCGTGTTGCATCGAACGTAGTGGGTGACTGTGCGCTACTGCGCGGCAGTTACCTCGTTTGGAATAGATTCAGGCAGGATTTCCTTGACATAGATGTACTGGTACTTGCCGGAGTGTTCCTGCTCCGGGTCCTCATGGCAGTCGCGACCGGCGAAGAAGAAGAGAATGTCGTTCATGTCGTCCGAGGATTCGATCAACGCGTAGCGGACCAGGTGTTGTTCGTTTGCCGGCAGCAACTCGCCGTTCAGCGGGTATGGGCTGATGGGATCAATGAGTCCGCGCATGGTATTGCGAAGGCCGCCGTAGTAGGCTCGAGATCGCCCAATGATCTGGGCAGTGGGTCCGCCCTCGTACCGGTAGACCTCGTAGATTCCGGCTGTTGATGGGACCTTGCGGATGACCACGTCTTTCTCGAGCGGGAGCAGACGGCTCCAGTGGATGGAGAAATAGGCCGATCCCTTTCTGGTCAGTTTGGAGACCGATGGTTCCATGCTCAGTTCTTCATGCTTCCCATGTCGACGTCGTTGCCGGTTGCTTTCTTGAGACTCATGAGTGATACGAGCTGTTGGGTCACTTGTTCCAACGCCTCCACCGATTCCTCAAGCCTGCTGACGGCATCGTCCATTTCCAGGAGATGTTGCTGGGTCTCCAGGCCCATCTCATCAATGCCGGCAACCAGGAACGAGAGCTCGGTGATGGTGAGCTCCCGAAGCGCATCACGGTCAATCTCTTTCTCTGCGTAGTAGGCATATCGCAGTACGGCGTCCATCGCCGCGGTGGCCAGTTTGGTATCGGCCGAGTTTTCACCTGCTTCGCTCTCATCGAGAAATCGCACAAGAGCCTGCAGATATGGCCGGCTGGAATCAACAGACTCAATGGCAAAACGCCGTTTTCCGACTGTGACAATATCCAATCGGCCATCGTCGTACCTTTTCAGAATACGGTCGACCTGAGCAGAGCATCCGATCTGCTCCATTTTTTCGCCTCGGTGATAGACCACTCCGAACGAAAGTTTCTCCTCGATGCACCTGGCCACGAGCAGGCGGTAACGTTCCTCAAAGATGTGGAGCGGCAGCGGGGTGTTTGGAAAGAGAACTGCGTTGAGCGGAAAAAGCGGGAGCTGCATCATATCAGAGCTGAAATATACTAAAATTGGTCATATGATGAAGCTCAAGTCCAAGTTGTCCTGGAATCCGGTTGGATTTCAAAAGCTTCCTGACAACTCGATCCGCGCCGACTATACTTTGTCTACGGAACTATGAAACTGAAAAACTATCAGGAAGATGTCGTCCTCCGGGCGATAGATATTGCATTGGAAGATCAGCCGGAAATCGTCTCCGACCCCGCGTTCGTCAACGACGTTGCCGCGTATGTTCTCAACCGCGTGCCGCCCCGTTATGTGATGAGCGAGCGTGGATTCCTCAGGTTGACGGTGGAGGAGTTGGAGGCGGGGAACGGCAGCCGATCTCTGGCAAACATCATTGAGCTCATGATCCTTGTGAACCGGGGAATCGAGATTGTTCGGAGTCGCCGACCCTCTCCGGTGTCGGTGGGCTCCGGTGGTAGCTACCTGCCGGGTCCTGAGAAACCCAACGAGTTCGTCCACAACTACCCGCAGTTCATTGGACGGGTAGTGGATGATGTTACGGACGAACCGGTCTACGGAGCCGTGGTGACCCTCCACATGGACGGCGACCAGGTCCCGCCGGCTGAACCGGGTTGGTCCAATCCATACCGAACCCACCCGCAAACCAGGGCCTTCTTCAGCTTCTGGCCCCATCCCGCAAAGAGCGAGCATGAGGCGGCGATCTGCCAGATCCTGTTCACCACCGAGCATCCGGACTATGAGTCGCTTGCCCACACCGAGAGTATTACGACGCGCGGCGCGTTTGAGCGTACGACCGCGATCTACGGTGAGGAAGTGGTGAATATCGGGACGCTCCGCCTCAGGCCAAAGGTGCAGGGGTGACGGGAAAGAACCTCCTTGCACTCGCATTCCGGATCGTTGGGCTTGCGTTTGCGGTGATTGCTGCGGTCGTTGCCGCGTTTTCGCTGGCGTTTGTGTTGCGGTCGGATCATGCCGTCGGCGTTGTCGTGGATTACTCGAGTGTTCAAAATCAAATCACCGTCATGCCGAGGTCGGATCAAACAGGGGTGCTCTACTATCCGGTCATCGCGTACACGATATCCGGCGGCGACGAGCGCGTCTTCACCGGTCCGAGCGGCCGTCCCCGGCCGCAGTTCCAGGTTGGGCAGGAAGTCTCAGTTCTGGTCTCCCGGTCCGATGCGGGTGATGCTCGCCTCAACACGCTGCTCGGTGTGTGGGGCACTCCAATCATTCTCGGTGGCCTGGCTGCAATCTTCCTCATCCTCAGTCTCGCTGCACCAATCGGTTTTGGAGGCATGCGGCGGTAGCACTCAAGCTGCCGTAGCCATCCCAGCGGGACACCGTTACCTTGTTCCCATGATCAGAATCCACGATCTGCCCGACGACGCCGCGCTCGCCGCGATCCGGGACGGTGAGTTTCCATCAACGATCACCGGAGAGCCTCTTGTCGCGGTGGTTATGACGCAGAATTGGTGTCCGGACTGGCTGCGGATGCGGTCATGGTTCAAACGAATGGAGAAGGCAGGTGAGCCGATCGATCGAGATATCGATGTCTACATGCTCATTTACAACAAGGTGGACTACTACAAGGAGTTTCTGCACCACAAGGAGAACTCCTTTGGAAATCGATTGATACCCTACGTTCGTTACTATGCCGCCGGCACCTACCTTGGAGACAGCAATCAGCTCGGCCCGGATCAGTTTCTCGCCAGATTCGATTCCTGACTTGCGGGGGAGAGATCCCGCACTATCGATATCCCGCACTCAGTATCAACCGCCTACGGTCTCGGCGAAAACCGGCGCGCACAAGCGCGTCGGCGTAGGGGCTTTCCCGCGCATCGATCTTATTAATCGATTCAACGGCAACCCGTGTTTTCGGGTTCCAACGGCGTGAGACCATGTTGCGGAGCGGGGCGAGCATCCGGGGCACATCCGGGTCGGTCGGATCCACGAGAAAGGTGATCTCCGCCCCGTTTTTCCTGCCCACCATCACGAGTTCGTTGGAGCGAAACACAACATGATTGCTCGGAACTCTCGCCGGAAGGTTCGGATAAAACTTGCCGATGGTGAGTCCGCACGGGCTTGCGGGGTCAGCCGCGTTCATCCAGATTACCTGTCCGGACGGATTGTCCTCGCCGAGCACGGGAAGGGCACGCGGTAGCGCAAACTGGATCCCGGGCACTTCCTGTACGAAGCCTCCGGCAACGACCTCGCCGGAGAGCTCCATCATCCGCAGCGCCCTGAAGAGACGGCTCCACCGCAGTGCCGGGAGCTCCCTCTGAAGCAGTTCCCGAAACACAATGCCGTACCGCTCGAGCACAATACGAGCCCGTTCCTTGTCCATCTCCAGTTCGGCTATCGGATCACATGACGATTCAGGAGACGACTCTCCCGACTCCACCGGCCCAAGTGCGAACCACCGCCCGGACAGAGGCCGGGTCGCCGCCCACCGCTGACGCGAGCGGGATGGGCGCCGCTGTCCGGGCCAGGATGACGTTGAACTCCCCCCGGTGGAGACGGGTGTGGCGGTAAACCGGGTCAGCGCGCCTTTTCGGATCGTTTCAAAGCTGTCGTTGGTGATCCTGCCGTTCCAGGCTGCCTTCCAGAGCAGTTTTGTGAGATCTTCGCTTGAGAGGCCGAGTTTGTCGGATAACTCCCAGAACTCCGCGCCCTGCCGTTTACGAAGAATCCTCATGAGTTCCGTCATTTGTACGTCATCCCCGTCGGAATCCTGCGCGGGCCCGCTCGGGAAAAAGAGCGGGAGATCGTCGGCGAGGGCGAACCCGATGCGCTCTGATCCGGAACCGAACCAGGTGAGCGCGCTCTCCTTGAAGAGTCCGTCGAGCCAGGCGGGGTAGTATTCGCGAAGCCGTGCCGGAATGAGATCGGACTCCCACAGTTGAACCGGCGTCGGATAACCGAAGAGGGTCTCGAGAACACTCACGAGGTGCTCTGGATCGAAACGGTTCATCGTCATCCTGGAGGTCTCAGCCCACAGGCCTATGAGCCGCTGTGGCGGGACCGGCTCAAATACCGGTCGATGGGCCCGCCGAAGCATGGCAAGCAGGTGCTCAAGATTCTCTGCATCGCACACCTGGGTCTCTTCGACGCCACGAATGAGAGTCCCAATAACCACTGTGTCGCTCTCGCTGAGGTCGTGCATGAGCTCTTCGAACAAGGGCTGCTCAATGCCGAGTGCGTGGGCCGGCCGGTGGGCCTCGCGGGGTCCGTAGAATCGGAGCCACTGAGCGAGGACGGGAGCCGGCTCGGTCGCGGTCGCGTTGGAATCCGTCCGCAAAAACCGTCCGACCACCGCGGCGAGTTCAGGCGTCGGGGCGACAACACCGGTCGACCCGACGATGGCGGTCGGCGGCTGCCACCATGCGTCAGGGTCCACATCCCGAACATCATCTATCGACAGGTGCGGGAGGAGGGCCCTGATAACCGACAACTGCTCCACCGCGATGAGGAGCGGCTCGTCGGCCCCGCCGGCAACAAGCCAGCACAATCGATTTGCCGGGGGCAGGGCACCGGCAAGCCCGGCTCAATCGCGTTCCGCAGGCTCAGGGCCTCCCCGGCCGGCATTGCGATTCTTTCTTTGACCCACTCCACGAGCTCGGTGTCCGTTGTTGGTGCGTACCCGGGAGATAGTCGTTGCAGCCGCTGTTCGAGCTGGAGCGCGAGTTCTTCGGGGATGTGAGGTCGCAGCGCCGCGTTACGAGCGGCGTCCCGCAGGAGATCGTCACCGAGCCGGCTCCCGCTCCCGCCGGGCAGGGAGTCGTCAACGTACATGTAGAGATTGGTCTGTCGCCAGACCACGTCGGCGGCGAAAGGGCTCGGGGTAGTGGTCTCGCATTCGGAGACGTGGATGGTTCCGGAAGCGATCTCCGCTGCGAGCATCCGAAGGGCAGGCAAATCAAATTGGTCCTGGAGGCAGGTGCGCCAGGTCTCCAGCAGGATCGGGAAATCCTCGAAAGACTGGACTGCGCCGAGGAGTTTCTTTGATCGAAGTCGGTTGAGCCACAGCGGCATGCGTCGATTGAATCCGCCCTTCGGGAGAAGGAGGGCTCTACCGGCGTTCTCACGAAAGAGTGCCCCGAATAATCCCGACTGTTCCAGGCGCGCGCGAAGAAGTTGTTCCACTCTGCCCGGTTGCAGGAGACGACGACAGACCGCCGGCCCAAACGCGTCGGTTGCGGTGAACTCGGTCGGAAGCAGGAAAATCATGCACGCATCATCGGCAAAGACTTCCAACGGATGGCCGTGCTCCTCCTCCCACATCCCGGCCAGTGCCATGGAGAGTGGTTGAGTCACCCCGGTCCCCCACGGGCAGTGCACGATAATTTCCTGGCCGTCAGGGCCACGGGTCGCGTTGTGACGGCCGTGGTGGCGGCGCGACCGGTTTCCGCCGCGCTCACCGGATCCGCGAAGATAGTGCTCAATGACCAGATGATGCCGGTGGGGGAGCGCCGTGCCGGTTGCCGCGCGTTGGGCCGCGAGGGTCTGTGCGATTACCGCTCGTGCGGAGGGATCCAGCTCCTGACGCTTCGCGAGGAGGCTCTCCAAGCGGTCGCGTCGAATTGCCTCCTCGCAGGTTTCAAGAAACTCCAGCGTCAACTCGGAGTAGTGACGCCCGCGTCCGCGTGCCTCGGCCTTCCAGAACGGGATGATGTGCGCGCTGGGTGTTCCCGGAATAACCTCTACATCCCGATTGGTAATGGTCGTAATGGTCCATAACTGGCTGCCGAGATAGAAGGTGTCGCCAACCCGCCGCTCCCAGACGAACTCCTCGTCCAGCTCACCAACCTTTGATCCGCCGCCGGCGAGTCGAAGCCCATAGTAACCGCGGTCCGGTATTGTGCCGCCGGACTGGAAGAGCACGGCGCGCGCACCATCCCGGGCCTTGATCGTCCTGTCCACGCGATCAACGATGACGCGCGGGCGCAGATCCCGAATACGGGTTTCCGCGTAGCGGCCGGCGAGCATCTCAACGACGAGGTCGAACGTGCGACGTTCGAGAGCGCGGTATGGCCAGCTGCACCGGATCTCGGCATAGAGCTCGTCAATATCCCAAGTCTCAACTGCGGTCATGGACACGAGTTGTTGGGCAAGAACGTCCAGCGGCGCGGTGACCGGCGAGGCGGTTTCTATGTCCTGCTCCAGCGTTGCTCGCGCCATGACTGCCGCATCAACAACGTCCCGTCCGTAGAGCGGAAACAGTATGCCGCGGCTTGTCGCCTCCACCTGATGCCCTGCGCGTCCGACGCGTTGGAGCGTGGACGACACGGTCATGGGTGTTTTCACCATGACCACCTCATCAAGCCATCCAATATCGATTCCGAGTTCAAGCGAGTTCGTGGCAACAATTGCCCGCAATCTGCCGGCCTTCAGCGATTGTTCCACATAGCTTCGGATCTCTCGAGAGAGCGAGCCGTGGTGAGCGTACGCCACCGGATCGTCCAGGTCTTCGTTGAGCAGCTCGGTGAGTTTCTCGGCGTGTCGGCGAGTTGTCACGAATATGAGGGTCGATCGGTTCCGGTCGATGATGGTTCGTAGCTCTTTTACGAGTGACGGCCATATAATACTGAGTTCACCCGAACTGCCGGTTGGTCCCCCGCGTCCGTCTGCGCGCAGTCGCTCGTCTGCGGGTACCGGGAACCGCACAGCAAGCGAGATCTTCTTGTCTTTGGGTGCGGCGAGTGGAATGACGCTACGTGGCTCGTAACCGTCTTCGACTCGCCGCCGGCCGCCGATGAACTCGGCTACCAGATCCATCGGTTTCACGGTGGCCGATACTCCGATCCGCTGAAACTCCCCGGCGAGCAGCGCCACTCGATCCACCGCCGTGATGAGGTGAGTGCCGCGTTTGCCCCCGATCACTGCGTGGATCTCATCCAGGATGATGGTTCGCACCGTCGTCAGAATCCGACGCGCTCTGGAGGAGCTCAGGATGATATTGAGGCTCTCCGGCGTTGTAATGAGGATCTCCGGGGGGTGCCGCACCATTCTCTGGCGTTCCGCCTGCGGTGTGTCACCGCTCCGGGTTCGGACAGATATCTCAGGGAAGACTCGACCCTCGCGTGAGAAGCAATCTCGAATCCCCCGAGCGGCTCGCTGAGATTGGTACGGATGTCGTTGTTCAGAGCCTTCAATGGTGATACGTAGAGCACGGAGGTCTCGCCGACCGGCCACTTGCCCGTGGCAAGCTGATTGATTGACCAGAGGAACGCGGCGAGCGTCTTTCCACTGCCGGTGGGCGCGCAAAGCAGCACGTGTGCTCCGGCCGCAATCTGCGGCCACGCGAGTAGTTGAATATGCGTTGGACCGGAAAATCGATCTCCGAACCACCCTGCGATCACCGGGTCGAAAAGGCTCAGCGGATCCCGATTGGCCGGATCATCATTCATGGTGGTGTTTCCGAGTAGGCCGCGAGATCCTCAGGGAAGAGCTGCTCCAGAGAGTAGCTCGTAATGTCCTCGTTGCGTGTCTCCTCGGTGGAGATCCGCCTGACTCGGAACGCCAGCATCCGAACCGTGGGAACCGGGAGACTCAGGGGTTTGCCGGAGACGTCCACGATCTGACCGAATTTCAGCGCCCATTCAATCTCCTGCGTGTCACCTTCGGGGAAGACCAGCCGGCGGGTCACGTACCTCATCAGTCGCCAGCATACGGAGATTCCGGCCTTGTGTCAGCACGGCGAGCTCAATTGGCCTTGCGGAGCGACCGGGTTTTGCCTATAGTTCTCTACCATCAGGGAGAGAGGAGAACTGTTGGGGGAAATACGTGTCTGATTTTTCCGAGCGCGTTCAGGCGAGGCTCCGGGCGCTCGCGGAAACCTTCACCACACAGCTGCCGGGGCGGATGCAGGATATCGCAGATGCCGCCCGCACCTCGCTTGCCGACGAGCCGTCACCGGACTCTCTCAATGAGTTCCGGATGCACGTTCACAAGCTCGCCGGATCTGCCGCAAGTTTCGGCTTTCACCATGTCACCGTCTGCGCCAAACGGCTGGAACATGTCATCGACATGGTGATCGAGGATGGTGGCAAACCGGACGGAAACACGCGGAAAAGGATCAGAATGCTCGTCAGCGAGCTCGGGGAGTCAACCCGCTCGCATGCGGCCGAAGAGGAGGAGTTGGAGGAACTCGCCGAGGACTTCGGTGAACCGCAGGACACCGGTGGGCCAGGCGCAATTACGAAGGATCTTACCTCATCCGAGACGGGCGGGCTCACGCCTGTTTCAGATTCGGTGGCGGCGCAGCTTCCGGAGGAGGGCCTCCCGGAGCGCAGATTTGTCTCGATCCTTGTTCGATTCGAAGAACTGGCTCAGGAGCTCTCAGACCAGCTGGCCTTCTACGGATTCACTCTTCACAGGTCAAGAACTGTGGACGACCTCGTTGCTGCCGTTGAGAAGGATTGCCATGTGGCATTTGTTCTTGATGCAGGAGCCGTGTTGACCGATTCCGCGACTGTGGACCGGATTGCAGCACTGAAGGCTAAATGTGGCGACAAGCTGCGGATCATCTACATCTCCGACAAGGACGATTACCGGACGCGGCTTCTCGCTGCGCGGACCGGTGGCGAGGCATTCTTCACGGTCCCCGTGGACATGCCACGGCTCGTTGACAAGGTTGACAGTCTCACCATGGCCGCTACCGAAGAACCCTACCACGTTCTCATCGTTGACGACGACATGGAGCAAGTTTCCTACCATGCCATGATATTGCAGCAGGCGGGGATGATAACCTCGGTGGTTTCCGATCCGGAGAAGATGTTTGCAATCCTCATCGAGTCCAAGCCCGAGCTCATACTGATGGACATGTACATGCCCGGTTGTACGGGAGCCGAACTGGCAACTATCGTTCGTCAGCAGGAGGCGTTCGTCGACATTCCAATCGTTTTTCTCTCCATTGAGACCGACACGGAAAAGCAGATTGAAGCCGTGAGCTGTGGTGGCGACGGTTTCCTCTCAAAGCCGATCAAGCCCGAGCACCTGGTGTCTACGGTGAAGAACCGTGTGGAACGAACGCGAAGTATGCGCTTCTACATGGAGCGGGATTCGCTCACCGGTCTCCTCAACCATACCCATCTGATGCACAACCTCTCCAAGGAGATTCAGCGTGCCGAGCGAGTTCGACGGCCGGTGTGCTTCGCCATGATCGACCTTGACCATTTCAAGAACGTCAACGACACCTACGGCCATCTGACCGGCGACCGGGTCCTGAAGAATCTCTCCCGACATCTCCAGGACGCGCTCCGAAAAACCGACATCATTGGTCGGTATGGCGGTGAGGAGTTTGGCATCGTCCTGTTCAATGTGGATCTGGAAACCGCGGTGAAGGTGATGGATAAAGTGCGGGAAGATTTCTCAAAGATGGTTCATGACTCCGGGAACGGTCATTTTTCAGTCACCTTCTCGTGCGGAATTGCCGCGTACCCGAAGTACGACGGCCCCGGGCCAATCGGTGAGGCTGCCGATCGTGCCCTATACACTGCGAAAGAGGGCGGCAGGAATCAGATTGCTACTACCTGACCACGCAGCTTGATCCTCTTACTCCAGAGGACCTCCCAGTCAAGGTGATTCCACCACATGTCCGATGTCCGTGTCTGGAGCGACATGAGTTCAACGTGAACCACCGACAACCGTTTGGGCAGACCGCCTGATCGATCTATCAACGATAGCCAACCATCTCGGCTTGGGGAGTTCGTCCAGTGGTCGACCAGGTCGGTTCCACCGAGAAAGATCCCGGTGAGCGGTGCGGGCATGCCGTGCGGTGCCGGACTCGCGGCGAAACCTCGCAGCCACTGGTTCCAGAGGCGGTCCATTTCTACTTCGAGAACAACTGTTTCATTGCACGTTCCAATCGGTCCAATGTGAAGCGGCGCGATGCCCGTCTGCGGCAGGAGGTTGATTGTTTCACTCCCGGTATCCGGCGGTACGTAGGCGAGAGGAAGAATCGGCGGTAACGCTTGAGTGCTGACAGCCGCCGTCAGGCTGTAGAGTTCCGATCTCAGATTATTGACGACGCGCTCTACATTGCCCGGTAGTCGGAGCGTCAGCAGATGGTGACTGCGACTCGGTGTACCCATTGTCCTTTCATGGTAGAATAGGAATGGAGCTATGGACAGGGGAGTGCAATGACATCACGGGGAACAAGACTGGCCGGGCCAATTGTAGAGGTACTCTCCCAGTGGTCCGGGGTGGACAGCGCCGCAATACTCCAATCGGGCAGTGATCAGTACGATCCTTACTATTTCCTCAGCCTGGATGTCTACTGCAACGGTGACATTCCCGATCCTGCCACGCGGCAGGCAGCGCTGGAGGGGCACTCGGCCTTCGAGAGCTCGCACGTGACTCGCAAAGACCGGTTCTTCGTCGGTGAGACTCCCATCCGGATCGAGTACAAGGAAACCGCCCGATTTGATGATCTCGTTCATGCCGCACAGGCGGGAGAGCCGCGCTTCCGAGATGCCGGTACCTATCCATTCTACCGGCTTACCGGCGCCGAAGTTCTGTACAACAGATCCGACTGGATATCCAATGTCCGGGAGGCCCTTTCCGATCTTCCCGACGGATTCTGGAAGAGTTTGCGGGAAAGTCAGCAGGCCCGGGCGGAACACACCTACGCCGATCTCAGCGCGGCCGCTTACCGAAGCGATGAGCTGTTCTTTGTTGTCAGTGCGGGACGTTACATCCGTTCTCTCGCCGGACTGCTATTCACCATCAACCGCCGGTTCCAGCCATCTTACCGACTGCTGACCGACGAGTTGTTCAATCTTTCCGTGCTGCCTGGATCGTTTCCCGCCCGACTGGAGACATTCATCCGTCAGGACGGGGCCGTGACCATGCAGCAACGACGGGAACTTGCTGAATTGATGATCACGAGTGTACTTTCCCTGTAGTACAATGCAGCTCAAGCTACCGCATCCGGCGTGGGTCGCCTTCATTCTTCTCGCACTGACCGGTTGTCATCAAGGTGTCGATCTCTTTCGGGTGGAATCAGGTCCGCGACCCGATGCCTCCACAGGCTCGCCCGACCAGGTATCCATATCGCTTCGGGAGAAACCCGCTCAACAGGAAACAGCCGAGGGCTATCTCCTCACCGAGAGTCGATCAACCCCGCTCTACACGCTTCGTGAGGAATATCAGGCCGCTCCCGGCGGGGAGTCGTGGGCGTTCACGCTGACCGGTATGGATCGCCCCCTCACCATCGTGGTCTACGGGGACGACGGCCGGGTTGGAGCGACCCGAAGCCTTGCGGCGCCTGCCCTGGACACAACTGACGCGGTGATCGTCGTATCAATTCCTAGATCGATGTATGTCCGGTCGTTTCAGATTGTCGACGACAGTTCCGGCACCCCTGGCGCAGGGGCCGACGAGCGCCTGCGGCTTGTCGGTGTCTCAACAGGGCCGCCGTCCGGTGCTTCGCCGGTTGGTATGACCCAATCCGACAGTTTCCTGGTCATTGGGCATGGTTCCGAGGCCACGGCCTGGCGTCACGAGGAGAACGGTTCCGTGACGTGGTCGGTGTCCCCCCACCCCGACCGGTGGAGTCCCCTGGCTCCGGTGGAGATAGCCTACCGCTACGAGCCGATCAGTCCGGGAACCGCCGATGACCCAATCCTGGTACGATCCGTTGATCTCAAGGTGGGGACGGAGGATCTCCAGCTCAAAGTGAGAGCGGGCGCGAACCGTGTGGTGGTGTATCCCGAGATCTACGGTGTACGTGCGACCGATGTGACGGTGCGGTCGGCGGTGGACGGGTTCAAGGTGCTGAGCATCGTACCGATACACATCGCCCCAACCGGCGCCGGGGATGACGCCGGCCGGGCGGATACCCCCATGCCGCTCCCGGCCGATCTCGGCACAGTCTTCGAGTACCCGACGGAGTTGTGGCGAGCCGACCGGTTTGAGCTCTTCCGGTGGACGCTCTTTCCGGAGGTCCTCGTTATGGATACTCGCAACTACGAAGTGCAATCGAGGTTCTTCAAACGGCTCGCCTTCTTTGTTGAGAAGGAAGGGTTTCGCGGGCGGATACTCTCGGATTCCGAGCTTTTCGGGTGGCACGGGTACAATGCGCACAACTACAACGGCGCGGGGCTTGCTGCATTCTTCAATGCCGTGCAAGTTGCCGGGGTCCGGTTGACCGACGATGAAATCCTGCTTCGCCGGATCGTGGAGCAGGAGGGGATCATTCTCAAGAAGGAGGGGAGATTTGAACCCGGTGCCGGCGGCATCCTCTCCGTCTCACAGGAGTCATGGCGGATACCAGGTCTCCGGCATCTCCTGTTGACCCACGAGGCCTACCACGGCGTCTACTATGCCGACGGCGAGTACGTCGCGCAGATCGGCGAACTCTGGCGCTCTCTGAGCGATGACGAACGACGATACTGGGGTCTGTTCCTGGATGGAATGCAATACGATATCGCAGACGCCTACCTGGTCGAGAACGAGTTCCAAGCCTACCTGCTCCAGCAGCCGGCAGACTTTGCTCCGTGGTACTTCGGGGTGCGGAGCGCCGACCGGTTGCGCAGCTGGAAACCGCGTGAGACCGCGTGGCTCAATCGATTTCTGATTGAAAACGACGGGGCTTTTCTCCGGCAGGCAATGGCCGTCAATGAGATCCTCTACTCACGGACCGGGCTGGTTGGTGGGAACGTCTTCTGTCTGGAATCGACTATTCCTCATACAACCCATCAACAGTAGACCGATGCCGGTCACTTCATGAGGTTTTCCAGTTTCGAGCGCAGGTCTGCCGTCTTCATGATCCCACATGCCACAAGGCGATCGACGAGTTCCATCCATCGCTCCGGGTGCGGTTCCCCGGTCAATGCTTCCTTCACGAGTGCCGCAGCGTCCTCCCCGTGATCCGGATGCGAGTCGGCCAGCTGCACTGCCTGCCAGAATGCAAGCTCTTCCTGCTCGGGAGCAATTGCCCGGGATTCGGCCCAGTGTTTGAGCGCCTTTCCCACGTCCCCGGCCTCCAGGGCCTTGTCGCCTTCACCGCCGACAAACTGTGCACGTCGCAGCCGAACCAACCGACGAAGTTCGGTCAGCGGCTGCTGGTGTTCATCCACGCGAAGATCAAATCGATGTTCCCAAGCCTTCTTTTCAAGGTCGTTGGCCACGGTGACAAGGGCCGTCGACTGCATCCCCCTGATATCGCCGGCCTGCCCCTCGGCAGCCTCGAGCGCCGCAAGCATTCGCTCCGGCAGGGGTCCGTGGTCGGCCTCAAATGCGTTCGCCATGGCGTCAACGACGGTGTCGTTCAGCATCATGTTGGCCTGAACGCTGTATCCGCTTCCCGATCGGTGGCTTGCTTCGGCGATGCACCCCGCGCCGGTGTACGCGGCGGCGATGCCTTCGGCGTTGATAACCGCAAACTGCCGTCGGCGCGCCTCCCGGTCGCTCGCCTCGAGTGATGCAATAATGTGGTTGGGGCTCACGCCTTGCTCCAGCAGACGAAGGCCCAGCGGCCCGAGGCTGACATTGACCAGGCTTTGGGTGACCACCGCCCCGAGTCCGGGCAGGAGCCACGGGACAATGCTCCCGACCGCCATCTGGTGGGTTTGAACAGCCGCACCGATCTCGTCGGCATCCGCGGCCACGATGCTATAGGTGGAAAAAATGTCGGATCGAATCATGCTCTAACAATTGCCCGCGCTCGGCATCGAGTCAAGGAAAACCGCCGTGGGGATGGACAGCACACTTGACATCTACAAGCCACTCCGTCCGTTTGATCTCGGGCGACCGCCGGTGGGCATCTTGCCCTCATGGCCGCCTCCACCATGGCCGCCTCCACCAGATCGGAGCCGGGTTTCTCATTCTCCTTTGTGTTTGCCGAGTGTGCACCTTCGGACCTCATCGCCCTGTGGGACGGCGAGGCGTTCGAACATTCAGATGCTCTCCGTTTCTTTGGTCCGAGCCGCCTTGAGGAATTGAGCCCCGTCAATCTCGTGAGCGCCGCATTACCGCCGATCCTCCTCTTTCATGGCGGAGCCGATCAGGTCGTGGCCATTGCGCAGTCGGAGCGCTACGCCGAAACCGCTGCGTCGGCGGGGGTGCCCGTTGAGTTCGTCCGCTACGCGGATGGTGATCACAGTGGAGGTGCGTCAAGCCG
>DAOWMR010000398.1 GCA_030642995.1 Spirochaetales bacterium | reverse complement strand
TCGGTTCGCGACGGGAACTCACCGTGCGCCTGGATCGTTCCGCGGTGAACGCCTTCATGGGATTTGCTCCACCGGAGAGCGCGATGATGACGGAGTTCCTGCTGCCGCCCGACGATGGGTCGGTGAGCCGAAGTGAGTATCAGGATGAACTCGCATGGGCACTCGAGGAGTACGCACCGGCAGACGAAGTCAAGCGGGTGCTCGAACAGTCGGCGATTGAGGTCGTGGTGCGCCCGTCCGGTCGTATTGAATCCCAGAGCGGAGGTACCGTTCGAGACGGCGCCGTCATCTTTCGCGTACCCATCCTGGAGCTTCTCACGCTATCCGAGGAACGAGTCTACGGCGTAGTGTTTGTCCCGTGAGTGTCCGGTTCGGCGTCGGTCTCCCGGCCGGCGACGGGTTTGTCGGTGGCCTGTTCCATTGCTTCCTGCTCGTCCTTGGGCGGGCGGAATATGGCTGAGTAGATCCTGTCGCGAAGGCCGTCACGGATGTGCTCGTAGTTGACATGCATGACGGCGCCGCTGTCGCTCAGACGCATCACGGTTGCGGTGAGCTTGATCTCCTCGTTGTCGGGAGTGAATCTGAGTTCCAGGTCGTCGCCTTCCTTGAAGTGACCGTCGGTGTTGAGCAAACTCGCCCCGCCGCCGCCGATGTCCTTGAATCGACTCAGAATTGGACGATCACTGTCAAACGGATAGATGTGAACGGGGAGGTCTATCTTCCGGCGGTAGTAACGGCGTTTCTGGTAGGTTTTGATCTCTTCGGAATGCGAAAGTTTTACCGTCTTCCCCTCTTCGCCGAGGACGGTGGAACGGAAGGTGAACACCCCGGCACTGTTCTGGAAGTAGATGTCCACCGCCGCGCCTGTGGGTACGCGGGCGCCCTCGTCAACCAGACTGATGAGGAATGATTGGGGCTCGGGAGGCAACGCCTTTGCCTTTATCGGCTTCTTATATCGATTTCTGACCACGAGGACGGTCGCGCCCGCCGGGATCTGGGTACTGGACTTCGGCGCGCGATCGGATCGACTTGACTGAAATCCCAGGGCAATACGCAGCGACGCAATGGATTGCGGGGTAGCTTCTTCATTCTCTCTGAGCTGGATCGCCGACGCGTTAAACGCGACCTCATCGGTCAGCAGTTGATAAACATTGGTCGGATTCCTGAGGTAGTGAGCCATTTGTTTCAGCAATTCGTGCTGGCTCGGGGTCAGCTTCAGTTCGCGGGACTTCTGTTCGTAGAGCTGCCCGGCGAGTTCCGTCTGATGCTTCTTCTCCCGCCTGCTCCACAGTGCGGCATAGAGGATGAGGCCACCGACGAGAATCAGCAGGATGAGCACAACCCCAAGCACTTCCAGCGGGCTTGCGGTGTATGCGTCGGCAACCTGTTCAAAGAATCGCTTCACTCCGGGCGTCATTCGTCAGCCTGCCTCCACATATTTATCATAGCTCGATGTGCGGTGATACGCCAGCATGGAGAATGGTGGCTGAAGGAAATGCTATCCGAGGAAGACCTGGCCGGTCTGATCGATGGCGAGAATTGTCTTGCAGTTTGAACAGCGGAATCTTCCCGAGCGGTTGGCACGGAGTTTCGTGCTACAGACCGGGCAACGGAAGGTTTTTGGAAATACGTCCGACGTTGGCGCCGCGGCGTTCTTCTTGAAATGCTCCACGGCGTCTTGCAGCGTGTCCCGGATATTGAAGAACTGAGAAAATCCGAGGAGCTGAAACACCTCATACACTTTCGGCTGGATCTCGAGGAGCACCAGATCGCCGCCGCGAGGTTTGACTGCCTTCAGGAATGCCGTGAACGAGCCGATTCCGGTGGACGAGACGTAATTGAGTCCACCACAGTGGAATATCAATCGAATGAACCCCGTCTCTACGGCCCGGTTGATGCGTTTCTGGAAGAAATTGGAATTGTAGGTATCGATGTAGCCGCTGAGATGGAGCACCAGGCAATTGTCAACGCCGGTGACGCGCTGCAGCTTGATGCGGAGACTCTCATCCTTCTCTTCATCAAATCCAGGGACAACATCATTGTTGTTCATGTATCAATCATACCCCGATACTTCTGATTCGGCATTCCTATGAATTTTCTTGACTTTCCGAGCATAGTAGCAAAACATCGCCTGATTGACAATGAACATCTGCGTGATCAAGGAGTGCTTCGTGACTGAATCAGCAAGGATCAAATTTGCCCACCTCCTGCTTTCTGCCGTAAATCTCCAGGAAGGCCAATCTCTCTTCGTACGCTGCGAACCCGTTCACTGGCCGTTCGTCAAGGTGCTCGGTCGAGAGGCGTACCGCCGGGGAGCAAAGTACGTGCATGTGGAGGCCAACCATACCGATCTCTACAAGGCCCGTATCGATCATTCCCGGAAAGAGTATCTCTCTTTTGTTCCGGGATTCCGATCGATCATTCACCAGCAGTACCTGGACGAGGGTTGGGCACGGATATCAATAGCCGGGCAGGAAGACCCCGATCTTCTCGCTTCCCTCAATCCAGAGCGGAACGGAACCGCCCGGAAGGCGCTGGCAGAAGTGGATTTTCCTTTCCTCCGCGCGATCCAGGCGGATAAGATCAGGTGGGTGGTTACCGCCCTGCCCACGCCGAAGTGGGCAGCCAAGGTTCTTGGCGGTGAGCCGGGGACGGAGGTTGAAGACAAGCTCTGGAAGATACTGGAGCCGATCATGCGGCTCGATCAGCCCGATCCGTTTGCGGCATGGACTGCCCACAGCGAGGTTCTCGGAGCACGACAGCGGGCCCTTGCCGGCCTGGACCTTGATTCGGTTCAATTCATGGGACCCGGCACTGATCTTACGATCGGCCTTCCGCGTGGTGCCGTCTGGCTCGGCGGGGGCTCGAAGTCTCCCGACGGACTCTGGTTCCTTGCCAATCTGCCGACCGAGGAAGTCTTCACGACTCCGGACTTCCGGAGGGCGTCCGGGGAGGTGACCCTCACGCGACCGGCGCTCATTCTGGGCCGCACGGTGACCGGGGCTCGTTTCAGATTTGAGGAAGGTAAGGTGATCGAGTGGTCCGCCGAAGACGGGGAGGAGACTCTGACCGCACTCTTCGCGATTGATGAGCAG
>DAOWMR010000291.1 GCA_030642995.1 Spirochaetales bacterium | reverse complement strand
TTGCTGCAGACAGAATCGGAACTTTGAGGTGGATGTCTCCCACGATGCGTGTAGTCACGTCGGTCTCCGCCGGCGGGAAGTCCGCGTAGCCCGGAAGCAATAGAACATCGTCGTAGCTCAGGGTCTCCTGAATGGTCATCGCGTTGACTCCTCCCCTAACCTCTTCATCCTTCTCTCGTAGTCGTCTGCGACGCGCACAGCCACCGCCTTCGCCCGACCGGTGTAGTGAACCGAGTCACTGAAGAACACCTCCATTGACTGGTCCGACACTGCAGCCAATCCCCTCTCGAGAGCCTCCCGGACCTCTGAATCCGCCTGGAGTACCATCAAAAGCGGTTCGTCGTGGGCCTCTGCGGCCAACGTTGCCTTGCGAACACGCTCGTGAGCGTCCGAGAACCCCTGTGCTGCAAGCAGGGTATACGCGGCCTCGGAGAGGGCAAGATCCCCCGTCAGCGCGGCGTTCATTCGCATTCTGTCGGTGTTCACCTGCAGATCAGATGCTATCTTCAGCATTCGGGCTGCCGCCGCGGCAAATCCAGCCACGTAATCGGCGACGAATCGACCGGAGGCCGAATTGGTCAGGTCGCGCTGATGCTCGGAGATCTGATCGCTGAAGAAGGTCACTACTCGTGGTGCGAATGCCTTCCAGAGACTTTTCACATGTTCACAGTTCCACGGATTGCGCTTCTGTGGCATCGTGGACGATCCCACCTGTCCGGCCGCGAAGCCTTCGCGCACCTCGTCTATCTCGGTGCGCTGGAGATTTCGTAGATCATCGGCGAGATTTGCAAGAATACCGAAGGCGGTATTCATTTCCAGAAGCAGCCGCAGCAGATGCTCGGGCTGAACCATCTGGGTCGCGTGGTCGGCAGGTTCCAGGCCCAGGTCGCTGAGGATCTCCTGTTCGAAAGCCACCGGATCAGTGGTGATCATGGAAGTGCTGTTATATGCCCCCATGGCGCCGGAGATCTTCCCACGAAGATCGCCGGACAGGAGGTGGATTCTCTCGATACTCTGCCCAAGGCGCGAGACGTACTCGCTCACTGCGAACCCGAACGTAATCGGAACACCGTGTTGGCCATGAGTTCGACCGATCTGGACTGTGCCGGAGTGTTCGCGAGCGATCTCAATGAGGCTTCGTTCGAGTTGGATCAGAAGTGGAACGAGTACCTTTCTCGATACTCCCCCGATACGGAGTGCCGTTGCAGTGTCAAGGATGTCAACCGACGTGGCTCCGAGGTGTACGAGTGGTGATAGCTCTCCAGGAAGGTGGCGTTTGATGACCCGTACCAGTGCGCGAATATTGTGTCGCGTCTCCCCCTCCTCCTCGTACACCTCATCGGGCGTGACCACTTCGGCAAGCTTATCCACAGCCGCCCGGTTCCCGTGGGTATCCAAGCCGACCCGCCTGAGATGGGCGTGCATGAGTGAGGTTTCTACCCGAACACAGAATCGTACCGATGCGGTTTCGGAAAGATAGTCCGACAGCTCGTCAAACAATTCCCGGTTGGCTTCGTAGTACCGATGATCCAATGGTGAGAGGTTTTCGAAAACGGGTCTCGTTTCCATACACCATCTTGCCGGAAATGCATCCGGATGTCAAAGGAAGCTGGTCATCCGGGGCATGTTTCGCGATACTTGGGCAATGCGATTTGCGGCTCTTTTTCTCATCATTGTACTGTTGGCCGGCTGCACGGCCGGGATTCCGGACGGCGAGATATCGGACCCCGGCAGGAGTGTCGTACCGAAAGGTGGAAACGGCATCGTTCTCGCCTCTGAGGCTCCCGTGACCGCCGCGGTTGATGACGTCACAGTCGCGCCGGATCTCCGTGTGCAACTTCCGGACGAATATCTTCCGTCTCAGGTTTTCACGATCAATCTGGATCTTGATGAGACTGAAGAACAGATCATCGTATTCAAACGACGGGATGATCCGGACGATCTCATCCGCATACTCGTCGTCAGCTTTGATCCGATACGAAACAGCTGGATCCGGGCGTGGGAAGGCGTGACTGCGGCCAACAACGTGCGGAGTTTCACACTGTACACGGATGACCTCGTTGGAGATCACGAGCAGGAGATCGTCTGTTTCGGAATCAACAACGCAGGCGAAGAAACCCTGGATATTTTCAGACGTACGAGTAATATGCTCGGTCTCGGACTCGCCTACTCACCGATACTCTCGCTTGCGGCGGATGTCAACATCAGCGTTGTAGAGATTGACCGATCGGAAGCGTTTGAAACCCTGGAGATCATGTCGGGGCAGAGCTTTCCGGTGATTGTTGAACGGCGCGACACTGAAACGTCCAATGTCTTTGCGACCGTGAAGACTTCGTATTTCTGGGACGTCTCCACACGCCGCTATGTACCGGGCTTCGAAGAGCGGGTCTCCGGCGACGTTGTGGAGGACAGTCGGCTCAGTGATCTGTTTGCCGGTTCGGAGGTAGAGTTTGAGGAATTCCTGGACGGTCCCTGGTACCGCACCGCAGCAGCACCGGACGAAGTCCAGATCGTTTTTTTCGGGACAAGGGATCGCACCATTGTCTTCCACAGCGGCTATCTCCAGCGGGCATTCAACTGGGACGATTCATCAAAAACGGTGTATGGACGTGGAATCCAGCTATTTGTGACCAACGAGATCCTTCGCTCCCTGAAGCGGCTGATCAGCGTCTCGGTGACCGACCTGAACCGGATTTCCCTGGTGGTACAGGACACCGACGGACTTGACGGCACGTACGACCGACTGACCGGCAGTCTGCAGCAAGCTGTTCTCGATAGAAGCGCGCGGATTGCCGTGCTCTCCGAGTTCCAGCCTCGGGGTCTCTACGTCTCCGACTGCGGTCTGGAGATCGTATTCGGTGACCCGGATTTCACCTACCGGGACAGCGAAGGTCAACGCTCCGGTGGCTTCGTGTTGTATCAGATCAACGGTGATGCCGTCTTGGAACTGAAGTTCGTGGATGACAACAGACTGCCGGTGGAGTCAAGACGGTACTCGGTCGCATATTCGGAAACGACCGATGACGACAGGCTCATTCGGACGATGCTCTTACAACCTGGGGAGGTTGGTATTGCCGGTTTCTCTGCACTGGGCGACCACAGCATCACGCTGGAGCAGATTGAACTGCTGGACGAAGAATAGTTCATCAGTACACGAGGAATCCGTCAAAACCATTCTCACGAAGAGTGGAGAAAATCCGTGCCGCATCCTCGGTTGTGCCGCTGGAGATGTCCACAACTACCTGGTGTAGTGTGGAGCCCTCGCGGGAAATGGCTTCCGTTCGCGCCGGGAGACCCAGGCGCTGGAGGTCCGCCGTGAGGTGATCCGCATTGTCGGCATCGCTGAACGAACCAACCTGGACTGCCGACAGCCGCGGCTGGTCACGGCGCACTGCCGGTGCAGTTTCACTGTCGGCAGCTTCAGCAAGCAGAAGCACCGACGGCAGGCCCGGAAGGGTCATCTGTCGGCTCTCCGCGTTGACAATCCCGGCCGCAACGCTGTGGGGGAAGAGGCGCAGAAGGAGATCGTCAATTCGGTCTGTCGCGGCGGGGGGGCCGGAAACCGTGAGAATCTGGCGTGTCAGCAGAAGCGTCTCCACTTCCACGAGATCCGAAGCCGTTTCACCGGAGTTCGCCAGGGAGACAAGCGTATCGAGCATTTCCAGTGCTCTTGCGCTGTTCCCACCTTCATAGGCGATCCGGGCCACAAGCGTGTAGGCCCTTCGTTTCAGACTGTAGTCCGTGGTCTGAGTCAAAACAGCTCGCGCTTCCGTGTCTGCCCGACTGAGATCGCCGAGTTCAAGGAGGATCTGTGCATGTGCGAAGAGACTGTCAAGATCGGTTCCAAGGGAAGCGTCGCACGACAACTCGTACGCCTGCCGATACAAGTCGGCGGCAATAGTGAACTGACGCGCCGTTCGGTACACCGCGGCCAGGACGCGAGTACTGTTGAACCGCACCTCCGGCTCAACAAGAGAGGGCAGAACTCGCCGGCGAATTGCATCGAGATCTGCCATCGACCGGGCGTCCTCCAGCACGTTGGAGAAGACCTCGGCGACGGCAGGGTGCTCAGGATTGGCGACCAGCCACTCCATGCGCTCCGAGAGTGAGGTATTGCGCTCAGGTGGAGCAGCGACAGCACCGGCAAGACCGGCCACGAGCAGAAAAGCAAGCAGAAAAAACGCGCGAGTTCGCACAAGCCCTCCTGCTACTACAGTCGGAGAATGCCCGACGGTTGTTGAAGGCTTTGTGCGATCCTTTGCTACCGGCGCGATCTGAGTCCTTTGATGAACTTGAACAGGCTGTATGCACCAAGGCCAAGCAGCCCGATACCACCGACCCAC
>DAOWMR010000421.1 GCA_030642995.1 Spirochaetales bacterium | reverse complement strand
GCAGGGCGCCGCCTCGCGCGTCACTCCGCGCATTCTTATGCACGACTCTGCTCCGTGGTTTGCGACGAGCCGAACACGAGTCGCCCGAGCGCTTGGCGATTGGTTTCGGCGACGGGCACGACCTCGCTCAATCGGCCTCCGTAGAATGCGCCAACGGAGTCCGCGAAATCCAGCACTTCGTCCATGTCGGTAGAGATGAGGATAACTGCCGCGCCCGCGTCTGCCGCGGAGCGGATCCGATCGACAATCAGCTCTCGGCTGCGAATATCCAGGCCCCAGCTCGGCTCGCAGATGATGAGGAGACGGAGATGTTCGGCGAGCTCGCGGCCAAGTATCACTTTCTGGATATTGCCGCCGGACAATCGATTCAGCGGCAAGTGGAGAGCTGCATCGATCTTGAACTCTTCGGTCAGACGTCGGCCGTAACCGCGGACTTTGGTCGGAAGGAAGACGCCCGCTCGCTGGAGCTGCTTTCGTTCGAGAACAATCAGGTTCTCGGCCACCGACGACTCCATGCTTGCCCCGCGCAGCAGTCGATCGGTTGGGACGTAGCCGACGCCGTGTCCGCGGAGAGCGTGAGGCGAGAGTCCGGTCAGGTTCCTTCCATTGAATGTGATCGTCCCTGCAGAGGGCCGCCGCACCCCTCCGAGCACTTCTTCAATCGCCTCAATCCCGCTCTGTCGTACGCCTGTCAGCCCGAGGATTTCCCCGGCTCGAACGTCAAACGACACATTGTCCAGCACGGTGCGGCCGCCCTCGCGAAGGGTGATTCCGTGAGCCGTGAATGCGGGCGCGATCATGGGCTGGGCGGGGTCGGCGCTGACCGGCGACACTCGGACTGCGCGCGTGCTCGATCGCCCGGCTGCGAGCGGGCGTTCCTCCGCGCGGGCGAAGGTAGTCCCGCTTTCGAGCATCAACCGCGCGATCTCGTCCGCGGTGAATGGACGACGCAGGCTTGCGATGCAGGCTCCTGCCTTCATGACGGTGACCGTGTCGGCCACGTCCGTGACCTCCGCTATCTTGTGGGTGATATAGATGACCCCGTGCCCGGCCTTCGCGGTCGCTCGCATTGCCGTCATGATCTCGTCGGTCTCATTCGGACCGCAAGCCGCCGTTGGTTCGTCCAGTATGAGGATGCCCGGTTTGTCGGACGGCAGGCGGAGCATGGCCGCGATGAGCGATACCAGGCGGATCCGGCCGGAGGAGAGTTGACTGACCCGGGCATCCAGATCGATCCCGGATATGCCGAATGAGCGGTCGGTGATACGCCGTTTCGCTGCGCGTCGGCTGATTGTTCCTGCCGGCGTTCTCGGCTCGGCACCGAGGACCAGATTCTCCCAGACGGTCAACGAGGGCACGAGTCGGGGATGCTGGAAGGAGATCACCACGCCTGCGGCCAAAGCATCGGCGGGGCTCCGAAAGTGAACCGGCTCACCCTGAAGGACTATCTGTCCGGCGTCCGGTTGAACGGTCCCGGCAATGATGTGCATGAGGGTGGATTTTCCGGCCCCGTTTTCGCCGACAACAGCGTGCACCGTACCACCGACCACACTCAGGCTCGCGTGATCGTTTGCCACTACACCGTTCTCTCCGAATTGCTTGACTATGTCGGTAGCTGCGAGCAGCACGTCGGAACTCAATTCAGCGGCATTTCGAGGTAGAAGTCGCCGTTCTGCATCCGGGCAACGATCTCCGCCTGGGCCTCGCGCACCGCTTCGCTCACATGGCGGCGGTAGAGCTGATCGTCCTGGACAAAGCCCACGTAGCCGTCTGCGACGCCGAGCACCTCGGCCTCACCATAGAGGAGTTTCCCTTCAATGGCGGCCAGTGTCCGTTCGTACGCCGCCTGGTCCAGGGCGATGTAGGTGCTCCCGATGACCACCCCCGGCGCCTGGTCAAGCCCGTTCGTGTCGTACCAGATTACGTACTTCTCGCGGTCTCGCGCCGTGGCAATGACTCCCTGGCTTCCGCCGCCGGCAATTGTGAGGATGACGTCGGAACCGGTCGCGTACATGGAATCGGCAAGCTCGGCGGCTCGCCCGGCGTCGTACCAGTTCCCGAGCACGCGAAAGTCCACCGAGGCATCTGGATCTACGGCCCGCACACCAAACTCGTATCCGGGCAGGATCACGTTGTTCATGATCGGATATTCCTGGCCGACGAGGAGTCCAACTCGGACCGGACCTTCGCGATCGGACATATCGCTCGTGCCGACCAGGCCGGCGAAGTAGCCGGCGAGGAACGCCTGCTCTCGCTGGTTGAACATGACCGTGTGGACGCTCGGGTTGTCCGCCCGGTGAGCGTCCATGATGAGGAATTGCTGGGTCGGGAAGCTCTGCGTGATGGAATCGACGATGTCCGGGATCTCCGGATTGCTACTGACAATGAGGTCGTACTCCTCACTGGCGGCCATCGAGGTCAGACCCTGCTCCCACAACGCCTGGTTGAACCCGCCTTCAACCACCTTCACGGTGACCGCTGGTGAGTCGGCATTGTCGCCGGCCTTCTCGTTTGCGGCGCGCTGAACGCCCTCGGTAAGGAGCTCGTAGGTTGGGCTTCCTTCAACAACGCCGGGCACAAACACCCCGACGCGGAATACTTCTGTGGGTTCTGATTCTGTTCTTCCCGTGCATGAGGTCAGAGCGGACAACAACAGAACCAAGACCACCGCCATGAGAACACTGCGAATATGCATAAGAACCTCTGTGGCGGATGGGTGAGCGGCGGGTGGGATGGGACGGGTGTCCAACCCCTGAGGACCGCCCGATTCTTCTCCCATCCAGACTTTCACTGTCGGCACCGGAATTCCACCGGTTCCCCCCTGCCATGCAGGGATCGCGGACTATCACCGCCGGTCGGGACAACGT
>DAOWMR010000156.1 GCA_030642995.1 Spirochaetales bacterium | reverse complement strand
TCGTTATCGGAATCGTAGGGGGCGTCGGGCTCGAGCAAGGCGACCGGCTTCACCAGCATCCGCTCGGCGCCACGAACCACGCATTGAACGTCGATGAACCGCCTGTGGGCCTCGTACCGCCGGCCGACGTCGGGGACGGTGACGTATCGCTGTATGATCGCCCGGATTTAATCCCCGTCAATCTTCAGCTCACCGTCATCAAGCGCCGCGAGGTTGGTGGACTCAAGCCATTTGAATGCAGTAGCGAGCCGGGGGGAGAGTCCAGCGTAGGACGAAAGGTTCGTAACTGTATCTACAATCATGGCGGCATTGTACGCGACGCGGGGCTACAACCCAAGCACCTTCCGCTGTGCCTCGAGGATCTCGTCAATCCCTGCATCCGCCGCGTCCATGAGTTCCACAAGTTGGCCCCGGGTGAAGGTGCCCTTCTCGCCCGTGCCCTGGACCTCAACGAGGTTGTCGTCACGCTTTACGACGTTCATGTCCACTTCAGCCTGCGAGTCGTTCTCGTAGTCCAGGTCACACACGATTTGCCCGTCCACGATTCCGACGCTCACCGCGGCAATCTGGCCGAGGAGGTAGTACCCCGGTCCCGGGCGGCCCTGCTGGCCCGCGATCATCGAGAGGGCTTCATGCAGTGCAATCCAGCCGCCGGATATCGCGGCCGTTCGTGTCCCGCCATCCGCCTCGATAACGTCACAGTCAATGGTTATCGCCACCGGGCCGAGGTTCGCGAAGTCCACGGCCGCCCTGAGGCTCCTCCCGATCAAGCGTTGGATCTCGGTGCTCCGCCCGTCCCGTTTGCCGATCTCCCGTCGCTTTCGGCCTCCGGGAGTACTCCCCGGAAGCATCGCATACTCCGCGGAGAGCCAACCCCGGTTGGTGCCCTCGAGAAACGGCGGCAGTCTCGCATCAATGCTCGCGGCACAGAGTACCTTGGTGTTCCCAAATGAAACCATGCAGGAACCGGCCGGATTTCGCATGACATTTCGTTCAAACTTCAGCGTTCTCATAGTGTTCTGGTGTATCACGACAGCGCAAGGATGTAAAAGGTGGCACGCCGGAATCATTCCGAAGGCACCGGCCCTTCACCGTCAACGAGGCGGCCGACCGCCCGGTCTGAATCGGCCCCTTGCATGACCTTGCGGGAAAATGGTATTTTTATTTTGCAACAAACATGCCAAGTGGAACCCATGTCGCGCAACGAGTGCTCGATATGTGCCGCAAGAAAGGAGATTGTATGAAAAAGGTGTTGCTCTTTACCCTCATGGTAGCCTTGATCGCCGGGGCTGCGTTCGCTAAAGGTGGTTCGGAAACCAAATTCGTTACCATCGGTACCGGTGGCGTCACAGGTGTCTACTACCCGACCGGCGGAGCGATCAGCCGAATGGTCAACGCGAAACCCGAATACGGAATTCGCGCGACCGTTGAGTCGACCGGTGGATCGGTATTCAATATCAATGCCGTCCTCTCCGGTGACCTTGACTTTGGCATCGCCCAGTCGGACCGTCAGTACCAGGCGTACAACGGTCTCGCTGAATGGTCGGAAATGGGTGCGCAGGAAGACCTCCGTGCGGTTTTCTCGATTCACCCCGAATCCATTACTCTGATGGCTTCCGTGGATAGCGGGATCAAGGGCATCGCCGACCTCGCAGGAAAGCGGGTCAACATCGGTAATCCTGGTTCAGGCAATCTGCAGAACAGTCTTGACGTTCTTGCGGCGTTCGGCCTGTCGGAAGCGGACATCAAGGCTGAGCAGGTGAAGGCTGTTGAGGCTCCGGGTCTCCTGCAGGATGGTCGGATTGATGCGTTCTTCTACACTGTCGGTCACCCGAATGGAAACATCATGGAAGCGACGTCCGGTCGAGTCCGGGTCAAAATCGTTCCCATTGAAGGACCGGAGGTGGACGCTCTGTTGAGCCAATACAGCTACTACGCTGCAAGCCGCATCCCGGCATCCCTCTACTCATCGGCAGCCAACGACACTCCGTTCGTGAACTCCGTCGGAGTGAAGGCGACGTTTGTAACGTCGGCAAACGTATCGGATGACGTGGTGTACGCCATCACCAAGGAAGTCTTTGACAACTTTGATGCATTCAAGGCGCTCCACCCGGCGTACCAGGTCCTGACCCCGGAAGACATGCTCACCGGTCTGTCAGCTCCGATTCATCCGGGCGCACTCAAGTACTATGAAGAAGCCGGTATGATTGATCTGATCAATCCGGCACTCATCCTCGACTAGTCCATGATTTCCGGGTCGGCGTCCTCTCATCGGGGCGCCGACATCGCTTCGAGTATTGAGGAATCATGCCCGAACCAACAAAACAAGAAGAGTCCCGTGCCGATCGTCGTGCCGCTGAAATGCTCAAGGAGGATCTTGGCCAGGTAAGACTCAGTCGGAAGATCGATCGTGTACTGATCACCATTGTTGCCCTCGGATGGGCGTTCTTCCAACTCAGTCTGCCGCGCCTGGTGATACTGGACAGTCTCACCATCAGGGCAGTCCACCTTGCCTTCGCCGTCGCGCTCACTTTTCTCGCGTTTCCCCTACTGAAGGGGCGCGACAAGGACATACCCGGAATCCACTCCAAGGGGCATGTGCCGCTGATGGACTACCTCTTGGCGCTTGTTGGGGTCGTCGCCGTGCTCTACATCATTCTGAACTGGGACGCGGTTGCCGCCCGGGCCGGTCGGCCGACTCCCTTTGACGTCGTTGTCGGAATAGCCGTGATTCTTGTCGTGCTGGAGACCGCCCGTCGCGGCATCGGTCTCCCAATGGTTGTTCTCGCCATCGTGTTTACCGTATATGCCTTCCTCGGACCCTATATGCCCGGCTTCCTCGCCTATCGAGGGGTGTCGTTGACGAAGTATATGAGCCAGATTGTTCTGTCGTCCGAAGGCATATACGGCATCCCGCTTGATGTGTCCGCGACGACGGTCTACCTCTTCGTCATGTTCGGCGCGCTGTTGGAACGGCTCGGCGCCGGCAAGTTCTTCAATGACCTGGCCATCTCGCTCCTGGGACGCTACATCGGAGGACCGGCAAAAGCATCGGTGGTCTCCAGCGGTCTCTCCGGTCTGGTGTCGGGTTCGAGTATTGCGAACGTGGTGACCACCGGAACCTTCACGATCCCGCTGATGAAGAAGGTTGGTTATCCTGCCAAAACTGCTGCTGCAACGGAAGTCGCGGCGAGCACCAACGGGCAACTCATGCCGCCGATCATGGGCGCCGCGGCATTCATCATCGCGGAGTACCTCGCGATCTCGTATTTCGACGTGATTCGCGCGGCATTCCTCCCGGCATTTATCAGTTACATTGCGCTGTTTTACATCGTTCACCTGGAAGCCACCAAGCTGGGAATGAAGGGGTTGCCGGCCGAAGACACGCCGAAATTCTGGAATGTTCTGAAGAATGGTTTCTACCACCTCATTCCGCTGTTCATGTTGATCTACGAGTTGGCCGTGCTCCGGCACTCGCCGAATCTTTCGGTGTTCAACGCCATTCTGCTCGTCGTTGCGATCCTCATTCTCCGTCAGATTGTGGAAGCCGTTCGGCGCAAAGAGAGCGTATGGAAGTGGCTCTGGGCCGGTATCAAGGATCTTTCGGACGGAATGATCTCCGGTTCCCGGAATATGATCACCGTCGCGCTGGCCACAGCAACTGCCGGCATTATCGTCGGAATCGTGAACATGGGCATCGGCAGCATGATCGTGCAGATTGTGGAAGCGCTCTCGCTGGGCAACATCTTCCTGCTGCTGTTCATTACGGGCGTCGTGAGTCTGATCATTGGAATGGGTTTGCCGACAACTGCGACCTACATCGTCATGGCCTCAATTACCGTTCCCGTCATCGTGCAGCTGGGTGGGGACATGGGTCTCGTCATCCCGGCGATCGCAGCCCATCTGTTCTGCTTCTACTTCGGAATCCTTGCGGACGACACGCCGCCGGTGGGCCTCGCCGCCTACGCGGCCGCCGCCATTGCCGAGTCCGATCCGATCGCGACCGGTATCAAAGGATTTATCTATGATTTGCGGACCGCGGTTATTCCTTTCATGTTCGTTTTCAACGCGGAGTTACTCCTCGTCGACATATCCAACGGCTGGCAGATTTTGCTCATCTGGGTCACAGCAATTCTTGGTGTCCTGGCGTTCACCAACGTCGTGCAGGGCTGGTTCCTGGTGCGTACGAAGTGGTACGAGATCATCCTCTTGCTTGCAGCGGCCGGGCTCTTTTTTCTTCCCGGCCGAGCGGCGACGATGGTCGGATTGGACCAATCACTGCGGTATCTGATGTATCTCCCGGGAATCGCGATTTACGGCGGTATCTATCTGCTGCAGACACTCAGAAGGGGTCCGAACAAGCCTGCTGCTGTTGTTGCAGCGGCATAGCCGGCGCGGCGTCGGGGAGCTGCCTCCCGCGGCGCCGCAATCGATTTATCTTGTTATCTCCCCGCCAACGTCCCACAGGTCTTCCCAACTCACGGCGCCAGGCCAGAGGAAGACGTGGCCCTTGATCAACCGGCCGTTCCTGTCAACTGCGGCAAGTGCGGTCATTTCCTCATCGGTGAGAGGATCCTCGACAATGGCTTTTAGATTGCTCAACAGGTTTTTCCGCTTCGTCGACATGGGAATGGGCACCTGGCCCCGTTGAACGGCCCACTTCAGACAGACTGAAGCGGGGTGGATGCCGTGGGCGTTTGCTATGCGCAGTACGACCGGATCATCCATGACCACGGTGTCTTCCGGTGTCGTGTCGCGCTCAGGTCGATTTGGTGATCCAAGCGGGCTGTAGCCAACTGGGATGATGCCGTTCGCGTTGCAGAGGTCAAAGAACTCGGGCTGCTGGAAATGTGGATGAAGCTCCATCTCGTTGACGGCCGGTTTCACCCGACAATCACGGAGCAGGAGTTTCATTTTGGGTACGGTCATGTTGGACGTGCCGATGTGACGTGCGAGACCCGCGTCCGCCACGCGTTCCATCTGCCGCCAGACACTCATGAACTCCTCATGGATGTAGGATCGTGAATCTTCGTCCCGTGCATAAATATCCACGCCGGGCGGGTGGTGATTCGGCACCGGCCAGTGGATGAGAAAGAGATCAACGTAGTCCAACCGCAGGTCACGCAGCGTCTCGGCGAGCGAGACGAGGACCTCGCCGGGGCCGTGCATGTCGTTCCACAACTTGCCGGTGATCCAGAGATCCTCTCGGATCAGGAGGCCGGAGCTCAGTACTTCGTTCAGCACCACGCCGATTTCGGCCTCGTTCTTATACACGCGGGCACAGTCGATGTGGCGATAGCCGGCGGCTAAGGCATCGCGCACCGCCGCCGCCATATCCTGCGGGTCAACGTGGTCCGAGCCGAACGTGCCGACGCCGAGTGCGGGCATTCTGTCCCCGCGATGAGTCGTCCGCGACGGAACGACGGCCGGATCTACGCCGTCCGGCGCAAAGCTGAAACTCATGACCGATCCTCAACGACGACGCCCTTCTTGAGGATGACGTTCGCGTAGAGCGCAGCCTCCCCGGTAGCAACAATGCAGTAGGCCTGCTTGGCCCGCTCATAGAAAGCGAACCGCTCGACAAACTCGATCTTTGTGTCCATTCCAGCGCGGTTCGCGATGATCTGCTTATAGGTGTTCCAGATCTTCGGTACGGTGGTCTCACCGGGGACCACTTCCATGAGCGCCACCGGTGCATCCACGAAGGTGTCCAGCGGAAAGAGCGTCGTGATTGCGTCCAGCAATTCCGGCACGCCGTGACCGTCGCACCGAACAAGTCGCTGTGCCATTGATGCCGCCGGGAAGTTTCCGTCTCCAATCACCAGCTCATCGCCATGGCCCATCTCCATCAACACTTTCAGAAGCTCAGGACTCAGAATACTCGGGATTCCTTTCAGCATATCTACTCCTTGGCTTCTTCATCGAACACTACGGAAACTTTCCCACACTTGCCGCTTGCCATGAGGGCATAGGCCTCGCCGGCACGCTCCAGCGGGAACCGATGTGTTACCAGGTCTTCGGGGTGGATTCCCCATCTGACCAGACGCTCGACCAACTCCTCCATCCGCCAGGTGCTGGTCACCCAGCTGCCGTAGATTGTCTTCTGATCGTGGAGCATATCCGGGCTCGGATTGAACGCAACCGTGCCTCCCTCCCCGAGGAAGACAATTTTGCCCCACTTCCGCGTGGCCCGGATTGCGGTCTGTCGGCCGGGATCGCTGCCGCTGCAATCCACGGCGCGTTCCACACCGCGACCTCCGGTGAGCCGGAGCACCTCATCCACCGCGTCCGGCCCGGCAGGCACGACGTGGTCAACGAGCCCGAGTTCCTTTGCGAGTTCCATTCGCTCGGGAACGGTGTCCGTACCGATCAGCAGATTTGCCCCCAGGGCCTTGCTGAGCATGAGGGAGGCGAGTCCCACGGGGCCCAGGCCGACCACCAGCACGGCATCGTTCCCCGATACACCGATTTTCTCCAGCCCCTCGTAGACGGTTCCAAAGCCGCACGCGACCTGCGCGCCGTCGGTGTAGGTGAGTTCGTCCGGAAGGAAAACGAGGTCCTTTTCCTCAGCGAGAATATACGGCGCCATGCCGCCGTCACGCTGCCAGCCGTACGCCTTGCGATACTCATCACTCGTGCAACTGATCATGTACCCCCGGCGACAGTCGTTGCACACGCCGCACCCCGAG
>DAOWMR010000388.1 GCA_030642995.1 Spirochaetales bacterium | reverse complement strand
TCCTCCTGGATGGAGATTTTACACCATGGCTGCTTACACAGTTAGTATTACACTCCCTGACGAGAACCCGATACCGAACTACGAGATTTTAATACCGCTGCATAAATCCGAACAATCGGACTAAATTCGTTCTCTAGTTTTTTGGGACACAAAAAAACAGTTCTATTCACTTCACCTCCGTGTGGAAGGACGAACTCTCTATCGTTTCCCTGGTCAGGATCCCGGGAAACCATGTCCTTCTCATTGTCCGTGTGAATGCTTTGCGGGCTTCCGCATCTCTCCCATCCTCTCCAACATCGCCTCAAGCACCACACCTTCCTCTAGGACGGAAGATTGAATGTATTCTCGAGTGTCGGGGTCCAGGTTCTCCGCTGCATCATGTACTCCTTCAAGCACACGCCGCAGCCGCTCGGCAAGCAACTGGTCGTTATCGAATTCTGGTCCCAGGTTTCCGGGTGCGGCGTCAAGTTCTGAATCGATCACACGGACCTCTTCGTCCATGGCGCCTCCTATCGCCCCCCTGACAACGGCCACCACACTTTCTCGGCCAATCGTGCCGGTTTTTTCCAGAAGCTGCACGGTGAACACAACGGCCTTACCCGTGATTTCATACAACCCCTCTTTCCGCCCTTTGATCTTTCGGACCGCGGTGGCAACCGCCTTGCGCACCACCCCTTCCACTTGCGAGGCGCCATTCGCTCCCCGTGTCCTTGTAACTTGCAAGCGTTTTTCGATGTTTTGCCCCAACTCCTGAAGAGCCGTGGAAACATCTTCGCGAGATGCAGAAGCAGGAACATGCAACTTCTTGCGGGTACTCGCCCAGACGTGCTGAATCTGGCGGGACAGTTTGCCCGTGATTCCACTCGGGTCATAGGCTTTCAACAGGGTATAGAGTATGATCGGATTGAACCCCGGGGGGCCGTACGCCAGATAGCGATTTTCCCACCAGGTCGGCCCGAATTGTTTCTTGAATTCATAAATGGGTTTATACCGGTGGAAAGGCCCCATCTGGCCGTAAGCCAAATCGAGGGCCCGCTTGATGATGAAGCTGTGGGTCGGATCCTCCACATGTTGATTCGAGAGCGGAGCCGTACCCAGTGTAGCCATCTCGTATCCCTGTTCTCCCAGAAGTCGAAATGACTCTGAAATAAGAAGCTGGCTGGTCCCGCTGAGGGGTCTCTCCTTTCGTCTCATGAGATCGAAGTAGATGCCATTCCTCGCGTAGATTGGGGTGCATACCATGAAAGCCTCAACTTGGTCGTCGTGCACCGCCAGAAAATACTTCCGTTCTCCCGGATCTGGGAGACTCGGTCCACCAAGAAGAAACGCGAACTCACCGGAACCCTTGAACTTTTCCCAAGTGGCGGAGAGTTCCTCCATCTGCGTTTCCCAAACGCTCTTTCGCTCGACAAGCGGGCAATACTCGACCACGCTCAGCCCGCGTTTCTGGGCACGCCGAATGTCTCGTCGTAGCCCCCTGAATTGCCCGCCAGCCCATGAAATGTTTCTCAGATCGAAAATCGGCTCCTCACCAATTTTGATAGCACCAAAGTTTAAATCCAGTAGAGCATCGTGACATCGACCGGTAACTGCCTGAAAGCAACACCGCCAGCCCTGCGATCGACAATACGAATGGAACTCGTCGACAAATGTGGGCACGTCGGAGATTTCGCACACCGGATCCCCGGCGCCCATCGCGACCTTCGCATGGACAACATAGGCAATCACCCCGGAGATCCCGGACGGCGAGAAAAAGAAGGACATGTCTTCACCGAGGATGTGATAGGACTGCGACTGATGGCCAAAGCGCCTGAGTTCTCCAAGAACACGGCGTTTATTATCAGCGTTCTTCATTCTCTCGCCCCTCAACGTGGTCCGCCTCTCTTGTGATGTCGTCATTGAGGTTGCTGATCAGACTCGCGGCCATGTTGAATGCCTGTTCCGCTTCATTCAAGCAGCGACAAGACGGATTTTGCCTCCTCGTACCCCACTTCGATCAGCTCCTTTGCTCGGTGAAATGCCATGAAAGGAACGTGTGCCACCGCAGGTTGAATCAAAACGTCGGGAGGATCTGCCAGGAATCGCCCCTCCTTCACTTTGACTCCCATAACATCGAGGGACATCAATAAGACTTCGGCAAGGTTTGGGACAGACCCACTCTCCTCCCGAGATCTCAATCTCGACAGCCCTTGTGTTTCCAGCCTCGCAAGCTTTTCGATCAGCGGTCTAGCTTTGTTCCTCAACAGCTCCGGCACTCGGCTTGTGTTCTCCGATGCCCCCTGACCGGTGTCCTCTTGTCTCGGTATCTGCCGTGGCTCTCCATTCGAGTCCGCCTCATGGCCCAAATCCACTGCGATTACAAAATCCGCGCCCATCCCACGAACAACCGTCACGGGAACGGGATTCACGAGGCCTCCATCCACCAATGTCATTTCACCCTTTCTAACCGGGCTAAAAATTCCCGGGATGGATATGCTCGCTCGGACGGCCTTCACAACATCCCCGTCACACATCACAACCTCCGCTCCACCGTTCAAGTCGCTGGCAACCACGGACAGGGGAAGTGCCAGTTCATCGAAGGTTCGCCCATCGACGAGCCTATCGATAAACTGGGTTACATGCCGACCATCTATCAATCCCGAAGAGGGAAATGCCATGTCAAGGAACGTGATCATTTCTCGCCATTCGAGTTGTTGCGTAAAGCGCTCGAGTTTGTCGATCGTACCCGCCGCATAGGCGGCCCCGACCATCGCCCCGATGCTTGTTCCGGCTACGTAATCAACCCGGACTCCCGCTTCCTCGATTGCCCTGATAGCTCCCAGGTGAGCGCCTCCACGAGCAGCTCCACCGCCAAGAGCAAGGCCGACTTTCTTTAAGCGTTGTTCTTTCATGGGATGTCTTCTGATTCGCATCGCTTATTGACCATCTTCAAGCACCCTCGACCAGAATCCCGTGGAAGATCACATGTAATAGAACGTTGGCATGTTCACCAATATCCGGAATCTCAGCGTTTGAGGTCCAGGGATACTCAAGCCCCTTGAGTGCCGTGACTACAGCCAGAGCAGTCAACTCGATATCCCCATCTTTTAGGTTGAAGACGCCTTCCCTGACGCCCTCAGCCAGGATTCCCCGGAACATGTCCATCTCGTCTTCGAAATCCTTCTTTCGAACGTTCTCGATGAACGGATAGTGCTCCAAGTACTCCTCCCTCAGTGCGCTGTA
>DAOWMR010000467.1 GCA_030642995.1 Spirochaetales bacterium | reverse complement strand
GATCTCTATTTCGCAGCGTCAACATACTCAGCCTTTGCACGTTCGAGTTCTCTCAACCTTTTCGTATACGGCGCCTCGGACTTGCCCGTTGCGAGCATTGACGTGGACGCGGCGAACGACACCGGAGTCATTCTCCTGTGGATGCCGCTGGTGCCGGAGCCTGTTGTGATTGGAAATAGCGTGGCGGGCGACTTCTTTGTAGAAGGTCAGATCTGGCTTGACGTTGTGAGCGCAGAGCTTTCACGAGACGTTCCGGTAGCAGAAGTTCTCGCAGGCAATCTGCCGGCCGACGGCGTGACCATTGAGATTGCCACGGCAAGCAACGCGGCCGGAGTATGGGAGGAGTTTGTACTCGCCCGCGTACCACTCTCATTGCTGCTTGGCCAATGAAGCGGAGCAAATTTTTCTGCGAAAACTGCCACAAGGAAGTGAAGCCGAGCGCGAAGATCTGTCCATATTGCGGCAGATTTTTCACCGCCGTGCGTTGCCCTTCCTGCACATACGTGGGGGAGGCCCGCGACTTTGTTCAGGGATGCCCGAATTGTGGCTATGCAGGTGCAGTTCCTGGTCCAGATCAGGGATTTGAAACCGTTAACCGACAAGAATGAGGACGGATTCGTCCTCCAGGACCGAGCACACCGGCTTGGGTCTACCCCCTGGCCGCCGGCATCATCCTTGTTGCGTTTGCTGCTCTCGTACTCATCTATTTCGGCCTGTGAGCAAAGACCGGGTCAGAAGAGTATCCCGAAGCCCCCGCCGCCCATGATGTAGAAATCCGTGGGAGATTCAAACTCACCCGCGGCAAATGCCGTAACAACCAGCGAACTGCCTGGGAGGATCCAGTGCGCTTCCGCCCCGGCTTGCATCGGTACATCAAAGCTCCATCCCGTATCCAGCGGTACGGTTCTGAAGGCTGCACTGAGGCCCGTGCTAACGCTACCGATATCAGCGAGTGCTCCAATCCGCGCATACCCGTATGGCGTCCACGCATTTGGGGCGGAAATCGGACCGTAGACAATCGGAGCAGGAGTGAGACGAAATTCTGCGGCGGCGCTGATGGAGATTAGACCTGCTGAGAGGAGAAGAGATAAAGAAACCTGGAAAATCTGTGAAAGTGTCTGATCCAGTGTACAGTCCCTCCGAATCCGGTGTCCGATATGATCCCCCGACGATGACGCCGGAGGCGAGGCCGAAGGGGTCTCGCATGAACGCAAGGGGTGTCCACGAGAATGCTGCGCCACCCCCCCATCTGTCCAGGAGCGGTGCGGAATTGGCGAGGAGGCTGCCGTAGAGGGCAATTTCGGCATTCGAACCAAGTCCTATACGCGTACCGATCTTCATCGGGAAGCGGGCGACCGAGGAGTAGTCCAATTCCGTGACAATTCCGGCAAGTTGGACGGAGATCTGGACATTGCCGGGTGGGAGTGGCTGGGGCGCCGCGGCGTAGAGGAGCCCGGGCGCTGCGTGCCAGACGCTGCGGTACCGGACGACCAGGGACGAGTCAATCTCCACCGTGATCGCGCTGGTCGCAGACCGCCCGTCGGTGCCCTGAAGGTCCAGTTGAAGAGAGTACGCGCCGTCTTCGGGCTGCGTTCCGTGCAAATCTTTCGGCCATTCGACGGTCTGACTCCACGTTGTGAAGGGTCCGAGATAGACTGTCTGGATGAGCGTGCCTCGCGGGTCACGGACGTTGAAAGTTCCGTTGCCCGGTGCGGAAACCTGAAATGTCAGACGAACGAATCCCGTTACGCCGGGGTTGGCAGGATTGAATCGCGTTCGAGACACCGAAACCCGACCTAATTCGAACGGAGCCGTCTCCAATTCCACGCTTACCCGGGTCACGGAATTCTCCGTGACATCTACGCTGAGCGATTCCTCCACGTAACCAAACCGGCGAACGAGTACCCGATGAGAACCCACCGGGACTTCGGCAAAACCTGCGGAAATGGCGTCGCCATCCACCAGAATGTCCGCGCCCTGAGGCTGGGACTCCACGGAAATGTAACCGGTAATCTGCTCCAGGTCGATTTCCAGCGCGACCGTGCTGTCTTTCGGCATTTCAAGCCACCGGCGCACCGGGTAGTAGCCATGTTTCTCAATTCTGAGTCTGTAGATTCCCGGATCCAGCTCGTCGAGGGTAAGCGGTGTGGTTCCAAGAAAGGTGTTATCAAGCCACACCGAGGCCTCATCCGGCTCCGTACGGATTGACAGCACGGGGAGAGGCTCGGTACCCGGATCGATCTCATCCCCGGGCCCCGGTCCTGAGATCACGGCCTCCGCTTCCACGACACGGCCGAAAGTTGATCCGGACGTGATGGCACATGACCCAACGAGTACGACAGCAAGAGAAATGAGCAGTAACCGGCCTGAAGCCCGCATTGGCGCCTCCAATGTGAATTATACATCGAGGCGTACTGGACGACGATGGTTGTGTCGAT
>DAOWMR010000186.1 GCA_030642995.1 Spirochaetales bacterium | reverse complement strand
GCCGTGCTTCTCCCAGGAGCTCCAGGTACTCGGCTTGATATCGGTTTGCGCGAGCAACCACGAGCGCTTGCGTTCGAGTTCAATGAGTTTGGTGTGAACACGCTTATAGAATTTGTGCATATACGCGCCCATTATACGCATATGCGTAGCTAGATGCAAATAATTCAAAGAAATTTCGCGCAATTCATTGCATCGTCCAAATGCCGCGATATAATAAGTTGCGTTGGGTATCATAAATACGCATATGCGTTATAGTTTTATGATATGTCGAGAATTGATGATGCCGTGGAACAGCGGCGCAGATATCAGTGAGGAGGGCGCAATGGTGAAGCAAACTACGACATCAAGCACGCAGGCAGAGAGATTGTTCCAGCTCCAAGAGAGATACGTAGGGGTGGCCATTGTGGCCCAGGTTCTTGAGAAGATACCGGGAACTATGATGATCCACATTGCAGGTTATATCGACAGTATGAACATTAACTTCTTTCAGCGCTACACGTCTCGGGTTGTGGAGGCAGGTTTCACCCGGCTGGCTCTTGATCTTCGCGACGTAAGCTTTGTCTCCAGCACCGGAATCGGATCTCTCGTCGGCCTGCTGCGTAACGTTCGCGCTCTTGGTGGTTCACTTGTTCTTGTTGGAATGCAGCCGAGAGTCCTCGAGGTTGTGCTCCTGCTTGGATTCGCAAGCTTCTTCGAGCTCGCCAAAACCACTGAGGAAGCCGTTGCTCTCATGAAGGCAAGCGCTGATCAAACGGTGTTTCCGAAGAACGACATGTGCCCAATTTGTGGAAAACGTGTCAGGCTCACCCGGAGCGGCCGGTTCCGATGTCCCCAGTGCAAGGTTGTGCTCACGGTAGACCGCGCAGCGGTAATCAGGCTGTGAAAGCCTGTGTGCATTGCAACGGCCGGGGCCGGCGCCTCCCTGTTCAAGTCTTCGGACAAGAGGAACTGGTGGAACACATTCTCGCCGGTGGGGAGCACTACAGCCACCTCGTGTCAATCGGTAATCCGAGACGGCCATTTCAGACACTCAAACCAGACACACGCATTCCCGCTCTCTTCCGCCGGAAATTCCAGGGAATTCTTCGTCTTGATTTCTTTGACGTCGAACAGAAGCGACATCTTGCGAAGTGGCAGTTTCCCAAGCGGATTCCAAGGAGAAGTGACGTCAAGAGAGCTATTCGTTTCTTTCGAGACACGAAGGAGTCTGCAACCGGCTACACCATCCATTGCTGGCGGGGGGTGTCACGATCGACAGCTTTCGCGCTCGGGTTTCTGTACATGATTACAGGGTCGGAGGATGAGGCGAAGCGGATGCTTCAATACATGCGCCCCGCCGCTGGTCCTCATCGGCGAATCGTTGAGTGGTTTGATGCAGAACTCGGGTCAAATCTCGTCGCGGTGAACGCCGAGATACGGCAGGAACGACTCGAACATCTGATGCATGAACTGGCTTTGAACGAGGACGCGCTGCTGGAAGAACTCCCGGCTGCAGAGGAATAGCCGGATCAAAGGTATCGACTACTCCAGCAGCTTTTCTATTGCCGCACGCACTGTGTCCCGCAACTCGCGCTCGGTCTGAGTTGCGAAGGACTCGAAAGAAATGGGACGGCCGATGGCAAGTTCCATCCTGCCGGGATGGACGAGCGGTGAGTGAACACTCTTGCGCTCAAACCCGCCCTTCATGGCCAATGGTACGATATCGGCCTCCACGTTCAGGGCCAGGCGAAAAGGACCGCGCATGAAGGCACTCAGGTGACCATCGCGCGTTCGGTGGCCTTCGGGAAGGATGGCAATGGAGGTCCCCCTCCGCACCAATTCCGCCGCCTTTTGCAGACTGTCCAGGGCCCGCGCCACGTGTTTGTGGCTGATGGGGATATTTCCAAGCCGTCTGATGATGGTTCCCCAGACAGGCCATGCGAAATGGTCCTCAAGCTCGACCGCACGAAGAAAATTCGGTATGTGCCCGTAGATAATCACCGGGTCAAAGATGTTCACGTGATTTGACATGAAGATGTATGGCTTGTCGGGATCGATGTGCTCTCGCCCGGTGACGCGCACCCGACAGCCGAACCCGAGCGGCAGGACGCGGCAGATCAGCTTGATCAACGGGTCGAAGAGCCTCTGATTTCCGAGCAGATTCTGCAGAAGGACCAGGAACAGAATCAAGAGCAGCCCTGCCGCCGTCATGCCATAGCCGAGTATGGTGGTAAGCAGCACTACCCGAACATCTCCAACTTCTGATGATGCACGGTGACGTCAATTGGTGTCTGACCAAAGGTCTCACCATCAGGTGTCAGTGCGAGCGGTTTTTCAGATCGCAGAAGTATGCTCTCGCCCCGAAAGACTTCCACAGACGGCGCCTCCACGTGCTTTCCCTCAAAGATCGTCGGGAGGAGCTTCAGAAGAGCCCGTCTCGAAATCTTGTTGAGAACCACGACATCAAGAAGTCCGTCGTCTATTGCAGCGGCCGGCGCCATCATCATATTGCCGCCGGTGAATCGAGAGTTACAGATCTCCACGAAAATGCAGTCCCGTTCGATGACTTTCCCATCAATTTCCAGTGTGATCGGAGTCGACTTCAGACCGATCACCTCCTCGATAATGCCGAAGACGTAACTGAGTGAACCGAAAATCTTGTACTTCCTGGCCCGGTAGGCGACGTTCGACACGAACCCGGCCCCGAGCAGATTGGCGAAGTAGAAGTTGCCGGCATCCGAAGAGAAGTGTCCCAGATCGATCTTTCGTACAGTGCCTCGCACAATCCGCTCCACCGCGTCCTCGACCGAGTGTATCTCAAGGTCTCTGCTGAAGGAGTTTCCGGTTCCGACCGGTATCTGGCCCACCGGAACCGCGAGTAAATCGGAGGTTGCGAACAGTCCGTTGACCACCTCGAATAATGTCCCGTCGCCCCCGACTGCAACAACACCATCCCAGTGCGCAAGATTCAGCGTCTCTGCAATTTCTCGCGTTCCTCCGGGGTGCAGAGAGATCAGGCTTTCGGTCTGGATACCGGCGTTGCGGAAAACTGCTGTCACCCTCTCCGCTATCTCGAGGCCTCGCTTCTTTCCCGCGTTGGGGTTGACGATCAGACAAATCTTCATGCGTGGCCGCATCATCGCGTGTACCGGAAGAATCATCAAGACCACGTCCTTGACCGAGCCAATCCGGTCATCTACGATCCTGCAATGAGCGGAGGTGAACTCATGAGACATGTCGGACGGAGCGTGCTACTCATTCTGATGGCGGGGGTTCTGCCGGTCGTCCAGGTAGCCGCTCAATCATATGTCGATCTTGTTCCAACGAAGATTACGGTAAGACCTTTCAGCTTTCAGGAACAACTTGGTCGACTGAGTCTCTCTCCGGACGCCGCCATTACCGGCAATCCGTACTCTTGGAGTAAAGAGAATTCGGTAACAACCAGCAACTTGCCGGACGGAGGCGGACACAGTTACGGAATCAGCAGTGCGTTGGATGGATCACTGACAACATCGTGGTCGGAGGGAGCGTCGGGGTCCGGTGTGGGAGAGCGCCTCGCTGTTCTTTTCGACGTCAACATTTTCGGGAGTGACTATCTCTACCTGTTCCCAGGCTGGGGTGGCTCCATGACAAATTGGGGAAAAAACAACCGCGTGAAAGATGCACGCGTGACGGTCCTTGGCGCCAATGAATACTCCGCCACAGGAGCGATGGATTGGACTTTCCTGCGGACTGTGGAAGAGTTCGACATTACGTTCCGGGATACGTTTGAGTACCAGGGTTTCCCAATTGGCCGCTATCTTCTCGAGAAGAGCAGTTTCGCCGCGGGTATCAACATGTATGTAGTGATTATCGAGATCCAGAGTGTCTATCCCGGTACTCTGTGGGATGACACGTGCATATCCGAAATCCTCATCACTGAAGGATCGAGGGACTTGACTTGGGAGGGCCCGTAATGGGCTCATGACTCCAAGCCTGCTTCCGGGTGTGTTGCACCGGATCAAAGGTGCCGACTATTATAGGTATATGATTCGCTTCCATCGCCAACGGGCGTCCACCCACCTCCGAAGACAGCTCTTTGCTCTCCTGATGGCGATGGCGCTGGTGGTTCCGCTGGTATCGGCACAGAACGGAACAGACGCCGCCGATCAAGGCGGGAGCGTCTTCGCACCGTTCGTATCACGACTGCGCCTATCCACCCGCGATCCCGAAGTTCGATTGACGTGGGAAGACTCCCAGGATGTTGACGGGCTCTACAAGATATACCGTCACACGACCGAGATCACCGCGGACACATTTCTGGAGGCGGAGCTCGTTGCGCAGGTGGAGTCCGGAGTTCAGTCGTTCATTGATGCCCCGGCGGCACCCGGTGATTATTACTACGGCGTGCTTGCCGAATCTTCGGCCGGTGATGTGTACGAGATTTTCATTCCATATCGAAACATGACCTTCGCTCCGGTAACCGTTGCCAATATTGCAACGCTGGTAGAACGTTCCGCCCACGTGCGCGGAATCCAGGCCGTGGAAGATAACGGGGTCATTCTTGTGGAATACGAGTCGGACCAGATTGGCCGGGAGCTTATCGTGTATCGGTCCACAAGCCCATTTACGACGGCGGATAATCTGCAGTCGGCGGGGGTTGTGGCAACGGTCATGTCCACGGTGGAATCTGTGACGGACTATCCGGTACCGGGGGTTCCCTACTACTACGGGGTTGTGGACAGTGCACTCGTGGCTGAAGGCTCGGCGGCATTTGAGCCCGGTCAAAACGCCACCGACACGCCGGTGGAGGTCCCGTTGCCCACCGTCGCGGCCGAACCGGACTCCACACCGGAGCCCGAAGAGATCGCATCGGCGCCGCAAACCACACCGACACCCGAAGAAATACCGGAACAGTCCGAAGAACCTGTGGAAGCTGAATCAGCCGACGATGCATTTTTCCCGGAGGTCTCCCGGCGCCGTCCCCTGCCCCTTCCGTTCCTCCAGCTGAATACGAATCTTCAGACCGGCGACAGGCTTGGTGACGCGGTGGTCACCGTACCGGACCGGCAATCCATTTCCTCTGCCACGCAAGCGGCATTGGGCGAGATGCTCGGTCGGTTGACCCCGACTTCTCCGCAGAGTCTCAGACCGGAAATACTGTCGGAGGACACGCTCCCATCACCACGCGGGGCTGAGTTCACCCTCCGGACAATTCTGGACGCGCCGTTTGCAAACCTGGCTTGGGAAGACGCCCTGCTGCAGCTCACCAATTTCCTGCGCCTTCCGCTGTCCACTGATATTCGTTCACGCGCGCTGTTCTATCGCGCTCAATGCTTCTATTTCACCGGGGACTCACAGCGGGCACTTCTTGAGTTTCTCCTCGCCCGTGATGCGTACTTCGCTGAGGTAGAAGGATGGCTGGACGTCATTCTCAGCAATTCAGCCGAAATATGATCCGTCGCGTCCGCTGATTACTCGATAGCTATCGTGATGGTCATCGAGACCGATTCGTCGGGGGCGACCGAGAGCTTCCTGCGAGGGACGAAACACGTGCCCTGATAGACTGTTTCCATTCCCGACGGGCAACCGCTCACTGTTTCAACCGGCAGACACCAGACATCATCTACTTCGGTAGCGCTCAAGATCACCGTCAACCCGTTGACCAGATCTTCCATCCGGATCTCCTTCGCACCCGGGTGGGCTGCCCGCGACGGTGAGATCTCCACATTGGCCCGTTTGGCGGTGGTCAGGAATAGCCGGAGTGAATTGGCCTCCTGAGAAAGAAACGCAAAGTTGAGCTCCGGAGCAAAGATCGATGTGAGGTCACTATCACCGCAATTGGTCAGCGTGTATTCAACCTGCACAGTCGAACGCTTGAAGACGTACCGCTTGTCAATTGTGACCGGAACGCGGGCCGCGCCCTGACGGACCGCAGACTCTGCTTTCAAGCCGAGCCGATGGCCGTCTCGCTTGTGTTCAGTTCGCTGATAGAGCGTTCGGGTGAAGCCGCCGAGATCTGTGTAGTCGGACCGATCAAACTGTTCGATTGTTACCGATGGGTCCAGAAATCGATCCATGAAACTCTT
>DAOWMR010000353.1 GCA_030642995.1 Spirochaetales bacterium | reverse complement strand
GAGTCGATTTGTCAGCAAGGCGATGTAGGCGTCCAGCCCCACGCTTGCAATGTTGAACCCGTAGAGTGGCTCGGAACCCGACGGGCGAACGATGATATGACCGGCCGCACTCGGTATTGCGTCACCAAGCAGCGCGCGAGCCGCCGCGGCCGGCGTATCAGCATCCGCCCCATCGTTACCGGTCCCGAAGGGAAACCGAAAGAACCACACCTTTCCCTTTGCCGCGCCGCGAAGCCGCGAGTCGTGAACAGCTCCCGCAAAAACTTCACCGTGGGTCCCATCGCCACCGGCCGAGATAATCAGTCGAACGTCCTGCGCCGGCTCCCCAATCAAACCATGAGCAATTTCCGTCGCATGGCCGGAGTGCTCGGTGTGATGAAACCGCAGGTCAAGCAGATTCGGATCACGCGGCGTCCCGGTCAGGCCACGGGTAAACCCGGACAACTCTCCTTCCACCCGATCGAGACGGGACCCGGGAGAGAATGCGCCGGCGCACGGATTCAGGATGATGTCCACGATCAAGTGACGGTCCGGGAAAAGCGAGGAATACGAAAGAATCTCCTGGAGACTCGACTTAATCGACTTCAATGCATGATCTGTCATAAGAGAAATCTCTAGCCCTAATGTGACACGGCCGGTGGGGTTCTAGTCAAGCGGATGGCCAGGATCCGGCGCGTTCGGATCTCCACCCTTGGTGACACCTCCCAATGAGTTCCTACGAGTAGTGGGGTACATTTGGATCACGTAGTGATCCGACGACACATTGAGAGGCTAAACTGTGAAAAAACTGCATGTCTTTCTCCCGGTGCTCGTACTGCTGGCCGGCTGTCCGAATGGTTCTCTAGCGTCTGATGGTCTTTTCACGAGGGGCCAGACGGCCGACCACACGGTGGTGACCCAGCTGTGGACTGGTCAGATACCCGAAGTATACATCCAAGCGGCAAAAGACAGCCTGGTTATCGGCTACGGGCATACCTCCCACGGCAGTCAGATTACGGACGGGATGGACGGTCTCGTGGCCTTTGCCAACGGCGCGAACCTCGGCACGCCGTATTCCACGGACCTGTTCAGCTGGAGCCACAACGGTGCCGGCGACACGCTTCACCTCTTCGAAGGCGATGGCTACGGCACGGGTCCACTGGATCACGATGCCGGCTACTACCCGAATTGGGTAAATGAAACTGAGGGATTTCTGGACGACCCCGCCAACAGCAACTACAACGTCATCATATGGTCGTGGTGCGGGCAGGTGTCCGGCTATTCAAGCCGGAATCTCGTCGACCGTTACCTTACCCCCATGTCCAACTTCGAAGCCATGTATCCCGATGTTGTGTTTGTCTACATGACCGGTCATCTCGACGGCACGGGAGAGACCGGAACCCTGCATCTGCGGAACGAGGAGATCAGGCGGTTCTGTGCGGACAACGATAAGTGGCTCTTCGACTTTGCCGATATTGAGAGTCATGATCCCGAGGGCAACTACTACGTAAATAGAGCCGCCAATGACAACTGCGATTATGACAGTGACGGCAACGGTTCCCGCGATTCCAACTGGGCTATTGATTGGCAAAATTCTCACACGGTAAACACAGACTGGTACAACTGCGGCTCCGCTCACAGCCTGCCGCTGAATGCCAACATGAAGGCCTACGCCGCGTGGTGGTTGTTTGTACAGATCGCCCACGCTCAGTGACACATCTCTGCGTACAACCCCGGGCTGGTTGCCGCGTGGCCTGTGATACCTCTACTATTCGTCTTGACCGATGAATACGCTCTTCCACTACTACATCGTCTACTACCTCGCCGAGCAAGCGGGGTTCTCTCAGGACGACTCATCGGTTATCGCCTATTCTTCGCAGTACCTGGACAACGCGTTGGTTCGCTATGCCGTGGAGACCGACGACGGGGTCTATGAGACTCTCGCCACTCATCACTTCGGCTTCTGGGACAAGAGTCGAGAGTGGAGCGTGTGGATCCCGTTTCATTTCCTCCCTGCTGGTCCGGAGGGCAATACTCTGGAGAAGCGCGTGGATCAGGCGGGCTCAAAGGGATGCATATCGACACGACGGGTCGACGGCCGGACTAACCCGCTCAACGTGGTGGCCAACTCCGACCGGGTCAAACGGTTGCTCGTTGATGCGCTGAAGAGCCGGAACCTCTACCGCGTCGGGATTGCGCTCCACACCTATGCGGACAGCTGGGCCCATCAGAATTTCAGCGGGAAGAGTGAGGATTGGAATCGATTGGATCCCTCCTCGCCGTTGCCGCCGATCGGTCATGCCCAGAAGCTGCGCGATCCTGACAAGATTGACTCGGTGTGGGAGGACTCACGGATCGCCGGTTTGGAACGTACTGTTGACAGCAGGAAGCGCAACCTCGATGCGGCCGGGCGCATCTACCGGTACCTGACCACCTACAACGGGCGCTCGTTCGCCGACGAGGAGCTGGTGCTCGGCAACCTGGAGCGCATCCTTGGTCCGCCCGGCCGGAAGGGCACCGAAGAGCGCATTGTCGACTTCGTGATCGAGTGCAGTATGGCGGAGTACCGCCGAACCCAATGGCGGCAGGAAGCGTTCACCGGGGAGGGCGCGAATCTGGACCCAGGGTTCGGCAATGGCGATATGGAATCAAGGATGGACAAGCTCCTGTGGCTGAAGGAGGAGTTGCTTCACAAGACCGAGATTCTCAAGCGGCAACCGGTCACGGCAAAACCCGGCTTCTATTCCTCAAACTTCTACAAGTGGGACCAGGCCGCACGCGCTCAGCTATCCAGTGCTCGAACCATTCTCTCCGATCTTTTTCCCCCTGAGGAGATCGACGTATGACCGCTCCTCAATCTGACCCTCGCTGATCCCGGTCCGGCCGAGAAAAGCCCTGATTTTCAGCGCCGCCTGCTCGTGAACCGAAGCGTCCGACGTGTGTTCAATGATCTCTATCTCCAGGAACGATCCCAGCCCCTTCACGCGCACCAGTTCGACGGTCATTCCGTCGGAACGGAACTCCAGACCGTTCTTGATCTTTGATGCGTACTCAATGCAACCGACCCGTTCAACCAGCTCCAGGAATACGTCAGCGTCGTCCACGCCAGACTCGCGTTCCCGATTGTATTCAACCCCATCGCGGGGCCGCTTCTCTTTGAAGGTGACCACCGCTCCGTCGTTGTCCCGGCGCAAACGGAACGAGGTGTCCCGCTCGGCGTCGGCAGGCCTTCGGAAATACCGGTCGGACTTGTGGAACTCGCGAATGAACTCGCACGTCGCCCGCAACCTGGTCTCGAGGGCATCCCAGTCCTCCACCCACGCTTTCAGTTCGATTTCATATCTCATAATGCTGCGCCCGAAGTATAGCGAGCACTTCCTCTGGTGCAAAGCCAGCAATTCCCGGCGAACGGTCTTGGGCCAGGTTTTCGCAGATGGCGGGAGATTGGGGATGATGGAGCGTGAATGGGCTTGTTGTGCGTAAGTTGTTTCAGGATAATCATTTAGGTTAGGACTAGACGTGATGATGTATGATAATGTACACTTTCTCTCGTAATGGGGAGAGGGATTCGTCGCGGTCCAAAACAATTACGCTTTCGCGCTTTGGTAGATTCTCTCGGCTCAGCGGTTGACCAGATCGCTGATTCCCGAGAGGCGCACAAAGTTAGCTAT
>DAOWMR010000254.1 GCA_030642995.1 Spirochaetales bacterium | reverse complement strand
TCAACCCGGCGGACTCTGCCGCGGAGAGGAGTTCCACCGCAGCTGCCGCCCCTTCGGCATCATCGTCGCTGAGGAGTGCGGTCACGAGACGATGGGCGTATGAACCGGTTGCGTAGTGGGCATCCACGTCGGCCTGAGTTACCAGCCGACGCAGGTTGGACTGGTCAACATGAAGGTATAGCAGTCGCGATCGGAGGTCGTCCAGCGCCGTTTGCAGATCCTGCAGGCTCCCGCCGTCCAGCGAACCGGTCAGGGTCAGCCGAACCAGCGCGTCGGCGGGGACGGCCCGGGTCAGTTGTGCGGCAATCCCCTGCCCACGATCCAGATCCACGCTGATGTCCGCAAATCGATTTGTACCCGTCACGACGGACTCAACCGAGTACTTATCGTCGTCAAACTGGATGAACGTGGCCTGCCCCTGCTGAGGGAAATCCATTCCGTCGGGCTCAGGCGTGCCTGGCACGACGAGTCGGGTCTGGGGCAGATTGTGCTGTTTGTGCGTGTGACCGACAATCCAGAGAGCGGGGGGAAGGGAGGAAAGCAGCCGGCGGGACATGGGAAAATAGAGGCCTTCGGCATCCAGAGTCAGCCCGTCTATGCTCCCGTGTGCCACCCCGATCACGGCCATGTTTTCTTCCGGCGCGGTGTAGCCCTCCATCCAACCCAGGCGATGGTCGTGTCCGTGGACTGAATCACACGGGGCGGCCAGGATTACTGCATTCAGATCGAATACTCGCAAATCATATGGTTCGGCGGAATCAAGAAGGAGTGTCCGATCCCCGACCGCGTCCCGAAATGCCGGCCAGAGACGGTCCCCGTCGGAACTCACGTAGTCGTGGTTGCCGGGCAGGACCGCAACCACATCTCCGTTGAACTCACGAAGGATTTCCGCAGCGCGGACAATCGTCGCAGACGCTACCCCCACGCGATGGAAAAGGTCGCCTGCAACCACGAGGAGATTACAAGCCCGTTCGTTGGCAGCCTGGACAACCTTGCGCAGGGCCTCAAATCGGGCGTCGATCAGCGTTGTCTGGATGGAGCGATAGGAGGAAAACTTCATGCCCAGATGGACATCGGCTGTGGCCATGACTCTGAGTGACACCGACCCTCCCACTCGTCAGCGGTCCGCAAGAAGATGCACTACTGCCCTAGGAGGATTCGAACCCCCACCAACGGAGCCAAATTCCGTAGTGCTGCCATTACACCATAGGGCACCGACGGGCGTGTTCCGCGCAGCTCTTGCGCCCACCCTGTTCGACGCCGAAAGAATAACAAAACGGCAACCAGTTGACGAGGGGCTCTCGCCGGCGATTATCTCCGGCCATCGCCACGCCGGGTGACAGGAGGCCTTGTTGTGCCTGAGTGGTGGTTGGAGATTCCATTTGATTGAAGATATACTGGTGAATAGCCGCTTGATTCGTGATCACTGCAATCAGGTCGTTCGGAGGTGTGTTTATGCGGAGAGTCCTGGTATTCGCAATGCTGCTCGCCGTGCTGGCGCCAACTGCCATACTGGCACAGGATGACTCCGGAACGCCCAAAATTGCCATTGCCCTGGTTCCGGTCGCTAACGTCCCGATCTTTGCTGCCTCAGATGTGCTCGGGCTCGGGTTTGGTAGTCACCTCTCGTTGTGGTACACGCTCGGGCAACTACCGCTTGTCGTGGACCTCACGGTGTCCAGCAGTCAATCTCGCGCTATCGCCAATCCCGACGCGACAATACTCACGGTGGCCGGAAGTCTCGGCCTGCTCGGTCGATTCGCGGTGACTCCACGTCTGGCCGTGCGTGCCGGCGGGAGGGTCAGCTACGGACAGGCCCTTATTTCGAGTGATGGCGACAAGTCGAATGTCGGATCAGTCGGCTGGTGGGGAGTGGCAGGCCTCGAATACGCCTTTGCCGACGCGTGGTCGGCCGCCCTCGAGGTGGGAACAACCGCTCATGTCAAGACATACGTGGGACTTGAAGCCGGCATAGGGATTGTGTTTCGACCCGGCGCCACGGCCGGCGAGCGACGGGTGCGCCCGGACCGGGTCCGCCCCGAACCTGTCGCAGAGGTCGCCGTGGACGAAGCAGCCGCGGAGGCCGCCCGCGACGGTGTAGAGCAGACCTCAGCACGGGAAACAGTGGAAAACACGCGCGAAGATCTTCAGCTGCTTGCGGCCGGCTTTGACGTCGTCTTTCCTGTCTTCTATCGATACTACGACTCGAATCCGATGGGTTCCGTAACGCTCCGGAACCAATCGACTCAGACTATCTCGAATATCGAGCTTGTAGTGAACATCCCTCGCTTCATGGACGTTGCCCAGAAGCAGGCGGCCCCCAATGAGCTTGCGGCGGGCGAAGAAGTGCAGATCCCGCTCAACGTGCTCTTCAACGACGGACTGCTCGGAGTCACGGAGGGCACGCGAGTCGCCGGTGAGTTCAGAGTCGCATACGACATCGGAGATGCGTCCGAGTCGTATGAGGTGGACGCACCGCTGAATATTGCGGACAGAAACGCCATGACCTGGGACGATGACCGGAAGGCAGCCTCGTTCGTCACGGCGAAGGAACCGAATGTCCTGACCTTTGCGAAAAACGTATCCAGCGTTGTTCGAAGCGTCGGATATGTGACGCTCAATACGCCGTTCCGAACCGGCATGGCCATGCTCGAAACGATGGCACTCCAGGGCATCAATTACGTCGTGGATCCAACTTCGCCCTACGCCGAGTTCTCCGGCCAACCCTTCGCGATCGATTTCCTGCAATTCCCTCAGCAGACCTTTCAATTCCGGGCAGGTGACTGTGATGATCTGGCCATCTGCTATGCGTCAAACCTGCAGGCTGTCGGAGTGCAAGCGGCGTTTATCACGATTCCCGGTCATCTCTACTCGGCTTTCTCCACAGGCCTGACGGAAGCGGAGGCGGCGAGTCTGTTCAGTCGTGCCGACGATCTGATCATTCACGACGGGATTGCATGGATCCCCGTGGAAACAACCCTTCTGCAGGAAGGCTTCCTCGAAGCATGGGAGATCGGCGCGCGGCAATGGAGAGAAAACGCCAGCCGGGACCAAGCACGACTCATACCAATTGAAACCGCGTGGGAAGTCTATCAGCCGGTCGGATTCGATTTTCAATCCCAGACCGCCGTTGCTGTTCCGAACCCGGCGGCAATCGAGACCGCCTATTCACTGGAGCTACAGCGCTTCATCACCCAGGAGATCAGGCCCCAGGTTGCGCGCCTCGAGACCCGCATTGAGGCTACCGGCGATCCGCGTCAGATCAACCGACTCGGAGTTCTGTATGCCCGCTACGGCATGTTTGACGAAGCGGAACAGAAGTTCAAAGAAGCGCTGGCGAAAGGACCTCAAGCCGATGCGTATCTGAACCTCGGCAACCTGGAATTCCTCCGCGGTGATCTGCTGGATGCCGCCGATCTCTACGAGCAGGCGCAGGATCTGGCCCCCGAGAATCCGTTTATCCTGCTGGCGGTTGCCAAGGTCCACCATGAGCTGGAAAACTACGGCATGGCCGAACGAGCATACACGACGCTTCAGGAAGTCGCACCGGTAGTGGCCGCCGACTTTGAATATCTGCAGTTCCGGGGAAGTGACGCCGCTCGGGCATCGGACGCCGCGGATCAGCGGAATGTCATCCTTTGGGGAGAAGACGAAGAATGATGAATTTGAAACGAACTGTGCTGGGAACCTTGATAGTATTCGCCGGACTCCTTCTCATCGGCTGTCCAGACGGCTCCTTGTTTGACCTGCTCGGGGGCGGAGACGGACCGACACCAGGAGACGGTGGCGCCATTTCTGTTGAAACCATCCACCAGACGACGATAGACATCAGCTGGAGTGCGGCAAGCGATGAAACAACAACCGCGGCTGACATCGAGTATCAGGTCTACTATGCAACGTCGGACCAGTTTTCCACACCCGAGGATGCTGCCGCCAACGGTTCTGCCGTCTTCGCCAACTGGACTGCGGCGACGGAATCTGCCACGTTGACTGGACTCATTCCGGGCACCCAATACTGGATGGTCGTCGTCGCCCGAGACGCGGACGCCAACATGGCCGTCTACAGGGCGGCGAGCGCTATGACGGCCTCGGATACAACCGCACCAACCCCTGGTAACAGTGGCGCCATATCGGTTGATGCCATCGATCAGACAACGATAGACATCAGCTGGACCGCTGCAACCGACGACGCAACACCCACGGCTGACATCGAGTACCAAGTCTACTATTCGACTGCGGACAACATCGGCACGCCGGAGACCGCAGCCGCCGGCGGCACGGAGGTCTTCACAGGTTGGACGGCTGGGGCGGTTGCGGCAAGCGTGACCGGGTTGGCTCGGGACTCCGACTACTATGTGAACGTTGTGGCCCGCGACTTGAGCGCGAATGCGACGGCATACACGACCGCGGGTGTGACGACGGCTTTTGGGCCAATTATTCGGCTGGAGGAAGTCGGGGTGAGAGATTGTTGAGGGCGCCACGATTTCTTTCGGATGGGTGGGGCCCTCTTTCCCCAAATCGAAAAATTTCGAAATCTGGAACGATGGTGATCAAGATCTTATGCTGTCCTCGGAGATCTCACTGCGTGTTGTACTGGCCGGGCATGTCGGCGCAGGAATACATTTCGAGGTCACAACGCAACCGCCAGCCTATGCGATTGTTCCGAACAACAAGGAGACGTTCACTATCACATTCTATAGTGACGGGAGCGACAGCACGAGGAACGCCACCGCCACGATCGCCTCGGATGATCCGGCCAATCCGGAATTCATCTTTCACCTGATTGCCACTGCGGGAAGTTGACATACCTGCCGGTCTGCCCTCGCGCAATTGATGCCGGGCGGGTCGGGTCGGCAACCCCGGACGACCCGCTCCTCCGGCTGATTC
>DAOWMR010000036.1 GCA_030642995.1 Spirochaetales bacterium | reverse complement strand
TGAGCGCGCCGCCGGCGAGCGCGGTCCACAACTGTTCATTGTTCGGGGCAGGTCTCGGCGGCGGTGTGACCTTCAACGGACCACCGATGCGCTCGAAATCTTCGAGGGTGAACGCCAGATACTGCGGTCCCGTCTCCCCGGTCACAAACGGGGAACGGCCGATGATTTCAGCGGCACGGCCCGTGGAGACATGCACGATGTGGAGGAGAGGGGACGCGGGGGGGGTGTCGCTACCCCACGCCGCCGTCGCGAGTTCAGTTGCACTGATGACTGCAAGGATCTCTGCGTTGTCGGGCCGCGAGCGATAATAGTCGATTGGGCGATTGCCGCCGGCGTCGCTTGCGGCGTCTGCGGTGGTCGTGACGGAGTCGAAGTCTTCGGCATGGAGCAGCACCGGGCGGCGGAGTCCGGAGGCGATCCTGAGGACCTCCAGGAATTGCAGGTGTGTGACCCGCGAGAAGGTCTTCATCCCGGAGATGAAATAGGTCTTGAAACCGAGGACCTCGGGCGCGAGTTCCTTCATGGAACGATGAACGCCGGCCTCGAACACCTGCCCGGAGACTCCGCCGAAGAATCCGAAGTCGATCACGGCCTCTTTCGAGACAATGTCGAGTTTTTCCCGGAGATTGGCCTTACTGGTGACCGGAGGAACAGAGGTGCACGGCATGTCGATCACGGTGGTGATGCCGCCGGAAGCGGCTGCGCTCGTGCCGTGGAGAAAGTCCTCTCGCTCGGTGTAGCCCGGATCATCGAAGTGGACGTGTGGATCAATGCCGCCCGGAAGCACGAGCAGTCCTTCAGCGTTGATGATCTCATGATCGCGCGCCTCATGTTCGGTAGGTGAGTCGGTCGAAGCACCGGGCAGTGAGATGACAGAGATAATCCCTTCCGAGATGGTTATGTCGGCACGAACCGGCGTATCCAGGCCCGGAAGCGCGAGCAGTCCGCCGGTTATGATCACGCGGAGTGATTCTCCTCGGAGCGTGACTCCTGCAGTGCCCGGAAGACTCGTTCCGGCGTCATGGGCAGATGGTAGAGACGGACTCCGACGGCGTCGAAGATTGCATTGGCAATAGCCGGGGCGGGCCCATTGATGCCAATCTCTCCAACCGACTTGGCACCGTAGGGCCCGTTCTCGTCGTGTGTCGGAATCAGGAAGGTCTGCATTTTCGGCATATCGGCGGTGGTGTACATTCCGTACCGGCCGAAGGCAGCGTTGGTGACCCGGCCATCGCGATTGAACACGTACTGTTCGGCCAGCGCGTAACTAATACCGTTAACGGCCGCTCCCTCTATCTGACCCTCGGCCAGAGCAGGATTTATCGCCTGTCCGCAGTCAACAGCACTGACGAACTCCACCACTCGAACGATTCCGGTTTCGGGGTCCACCTCCACCTCGGCGAATTGCGCAAGGAAGGGTGGGGGAGACACATCGGATGTGTGTGAAGCGTTGGTCTGCAACTGCGCCTGGTTCTTTGCGTAGAAGCTGCGGTAGCCGATCTCCTCGTACGAGAACGACTTGCCGGACTCCGGATCAGTGAAACATTCGGACCCTTGCACGAGCGCATCAACACCGAGCGCCTCGGCGGCGACCTTTCGCAACTCGTCCACCATGGCCAGCGCACACTTCATCACCGCGCCACCTGAAATATAGGTGGTGGACGAGGCGTACGCTCCCACGTCAAAGGGCGTGAGATCGGTGTCGGACGAAAGTATCTCAATCTTTTCCGGAGCCACCTTGAGGGCCTCCGCGGCGATCTGCACCAGAATGGTATCGGAACCAGTGCCCAGGTCGGTCGCGCCCACAAAGAGGTTGAATGATCCGTCTTCGTTGAGTTTCAACGAGGCGCCGCCCATGTCGATTTTCGGAATCCCCGAACCCTGCATCATGATAGCAGCACCAATTCCGCGGATTGAGCCGTTCGGGCCGCTCGGCTTGCTGCCGCGTTTCTTCTTCCAGCCGATCGCCGCAGCGCCGACATCTATGCATTCGCCCAGGCCGCAACTGCCGATGACCTGACTCACTCCTTCCTTGCCCTCTCCGAGCGCGCGGAAGATCTCCGAGGTTTCTCCCTTCTTGATGTGCCACTTCTTGCAGTAGTCCAGGAAGTCGATATCCAGTTTGCGGGCAATCATGTCAATGTGCTGGTTGAACCCAAAATAACTCTGTGTTGCGCCGTAGCCACGATAGGCCCCCCCGACCGGAAGATTGGTGTAGACCGATTTCCCGGTGAAGAGCATATTCGGAATCTTGTTGAACAGCGGGAGGACCTTTGCCCCGGCGTTTGAGAGGACCGTGAGACCGTGGGTGCCGTACGCGCCGGAGTCCATGAGCGCGTCCATCACGAGGGCTGTAATCTCCCCGTTGTTCTTGACGCCCATCTTGAAGTCTACCCGCATCGGATGGCGGGTCCGCGAAGAGACGAAGACCTCGCTCCGTGTGAACTCGCAGAAAGTGGGTCTGCCCGTCCGCAATGTTGCCAGAGCGGCGTAGGGTTCCAGAAGAACCTCCTGCTTACCGCCAAAACCGCCCCCTATTCGTGGTTTGATCACACGAATTCGTTGAATGGGAATGTCCAGAACGCGGCCCACGATTCGCCGCACGTGGAACGGAACCTGGGTCGCCGTAATCAGTATCACCCGGTCGTGCGGGTTCAGGTAGCAGGCGACCACGTGCGGTTCCAGGGCCGCATGTGACGTCTGGTGGGTCGTGTACCGATGTTCCACGACAAAGTCCGCTTCCTCCATCCCGGATTCGACATCGCCGAGCGGTATATCGAGGCTCGCGGCAATATTGTTCTCGGGTTCATAGGGCACCGGAATAGGCATGTACTCACCGTCGCTGTGCAACCGTGGCGAGTCGGGGTCTGTCGAGAGTTCGGGGTCGAAGAGCGCGGGTAGAGGATCAAGCTCCACGTCGATCAGGGAAATTGCCTCTTCGGCGATCTCGGCCGTTTCGGCCGCAACCATGCAAATCCGGTCACCGACGAAGCGAACCTTGTGATCGAAAAGCCGGTTGTCGTAGGCAGATGGTTCGGGATAGCCCTGCCCTGCGGTGGTGTAGAACGTGTCGGGGCAATTCCAGAAGTGAAAAACACCGGCGACCCCGTCCAGCGCCTCGGCCCGTGAGGCGTCCAATGAAACTATGTCTGCGTGGGCAAGATCCGAGTACATGAACTTGAGAATGAGCGGCGAATCAAGCGGATAATCCGCGGTGAACGGTTCAATTCCCAGGGCTAGGGGCAGGGCATCTATCTTCTTCACCGACTTCCCGATGGTGGTGTAATCAGCCATGTTCACGCATCCTTTTGCTCGCGAGCTTCACCGCGTCGATAATCTTCACGTAACCGGTGCACCGGCAGAGATTCCCGACAAGACCTGCCCGGATTTCCTCCTCGGTGGGATCCGGACTCTCTCTGAGCAGCGAGTGGGTCGCCATGACCATGCCCGGCGTACAGAAGCCGCACTGAACCGCCCCGGCATCGGCAAAAGCCTCATGGATTGTGTGGGGACGACCATCCTCATTCAGGCCGGTGCTGGTCGTTACTCTCTTGCCGAGCGCAGTGGCGGCAAACACCTGACACGAGTTCACCAGAAGATCGTCCAGGAGAATTAGACAGGTGCCGCACTCGCCCTTGGAGCAACCGCGCTTCACCTCGGTGTGCCCATTATTGCGAAGCACATCCAGGAGCGTGTCGATCGGATCAAAATCGATTTTCATCTCTGTGCCGTTCACCGTGATCGTGCCGTTCATGACTTGCTCCTCTGTGTCCCGCGCAGGCCCCGGGTCACCTCAACCGAGGCCAAGTGCGCCAGGTACTGTCCGCCGAACCCCTGACGGTCGGGGAAAGCGGTACCGAGAGTCGCCGGTGTAACGGTGATGTCCGGCCGGTTGGTGCCGCGAATCTCATCCTCGATCTGGACAAGGCGCTTGAATCGGCCGCGATTGCCGGTGAGTACAATCCGGCAGTCTGAAATCGATCTGCCGTTCACCTCCGTCAATACGACCACCGTGAACAGCGGGTAGTTGAAGTGAGTTGACCCAAATCGATACCAGTGGCTCTCCCATTCGCGGCTCACATCTACGCAGACTTCAGTAATGGCTGTCTTTTCTCCGAGTTCCCGGTTCCCAACGTAGTCCGATACCGGAAACGTACCGTTTGTCGCGCCGACGAGAGTCAGCTCCGCGTCCAGTGCCACCAACGGTCCCACCACACTGCTCCACGGGGGAAAGAGGGCGAGGCTGCCCCCGAACGTGATCCGGTTCCGCAGTGCGGGCGAGCAGGCATCATGCAATGCCTTCACAAGGATGTGGTCCGGGTGCGCCACGGCCAAACTGTTCTCTGCATTCGTGAAGGTGGCTGCACCACCAATTCGCGCGGCGCCGTCCGTGACCTGTACGTTGTGAATTCCCACACCCGAAAGATCGGCCAGCGTACCGACCCGAGGGCGATTACGCATGAATCCGGTCCCTCCACCATGAGGACGTGTATCATTTTGCAGACATTCTGCGAGTTCATCTACGGAATTCGGGTACACCCACGATACTGTGCTCATTGAAACCTCGCTAACTTCGTGCTGCCATTGTCTGTCGACATCGACATGGAGTCAAGATATTGTTGAGCCTGCGTCGTGGGGCGAAACGCTATGGTTCGATTTCGTTCATCCGATCCCAGAGTGTTTGCGCCCGTCCCCGCGCTTCTCCATAGATCGGGGCGATGTCGAAACCGAAGATCCGGTCCTTCATGACCAGGCGTCCGTTCACCATGACCGTTTCGACGATGCTCGAGCCCATACCGAACACCATATGCGATGCGATATTCTCAGCCACCAGCGGCGTTGGTGACGGGTAGTCGGCCACCACCAGGTCCGCCTTGTAGCCCGGTTCCAGCCGGCCGAATTTCGCACCGTAGACCCGTTCCAGGAGCCGGTTTCCGGCCGCGAGCGCGCCGAGGAACTCCCCGGGCCACCAGGCGCCGCCTGCGTCCTTGTGTTTGAAGGAGGCCATTTTGATCTCTTCGAACATGTCCGCGCCGATCCCGTCGGTGCCCAGCGCCAGGTTCTTCACCTCGGGGATGCGTTTCGTGTAGCCCACGTTGTTGTTCATGTTGGATCGTGGGTTGTGGACCAGAAAGGAGTCCCGTTCGTTCAAGAGCGCAATCTCCTCGGAGGAGAGGTGGACCCCGTGCACCAGGATCGATCTGTCGGACAGGAGCCCGAAGCCGTCCAGCCGCGGGATGAGGTCGGAGCCGTAGGTCGCGTGGCTGTGGGAGACGTCGTAGCGGTCCTCCGCTAAGTGGACGTGGAAGCCGCGACCGGTCTGTTCGCAGGCGTCGGCGATCAGTTTGAGCGCCTCGTCGGGCAGGGTCATCGGTGCGTGGCCGCCGATATGGGCTTCCGTCAGACCGGACCAGGTTCCTTTCGCCTTCTCGGCATCAATCCCCTTTGCGAAGGCGATGTTCTCCTCCACGCCCCTGATCATGCCGTCGCGGCCGTGCCGGTCGGTCACCTCGTAACAGGTCGCCCCCCGAAGCCCCGTTTCCTCGAAGGCTTTCTTCAAGACATTCAAGCTGCCGGCAATAAACTGCGGGGAGGCGTGGTGATCAATCACGGCGGTAGTACCGGCGCGAATTGCGTCGATGGAGCAGATGAGCCCCGAGCTGTACAGGCTCGCTTCGTCGATTGCCCGGTCCAGCCGCCACCAGAGGTTCTTGAGGATGGAAACAAAATCCGGGGTTGGCCCGATTTCGGCCATGATCCCCCGGGCAAGTCCCGAATACATGTGATGGTGACTGCAGACCAGCCCCGGGAAGAGGATCCTGCCGGCGGCATCGATCGTGTTGTCGCTTCCGGAGAGGCCGGTCATCGTGAGATCGCTGCCGATCTCCTTGATCACGTCGCCCTCGACGAGGATGTCCAGGCCCTCCCGTACGCGGGGCGGATCAAATTCGACCAGGGTTGCGTTTTTGAACAGCGTCATCATTTGATCTCCTCCAGCACGGGTCCGAAGAGGTGGGGCCGCGACTCGTAGACAATGGAGAAGAGCCGGAAGAAGGCGTCGTCCTGTGGGAGCTTGGCGAGGGGCCGGGTGGCCTCGGTGCCGTCCAGCCGGTATCGTAGCGTTTCCCCCTCGATGAGCCAGCCCGGGTTCTCCGAACTCGCGAAATCCCCGGCAGTGGAGAACACGGTAGGTTTGTCGATATACGGACGGCCCTCCCAGGGGCAGAAGTCGCCACAGTTCCCGCACTCGTTGCAGTAGGCGTCCACGTGCACGATCTCGTAGGGGTTGGAGAAGAGGACTTCTCCGGCCACGGGGATTGCCAGGTTCGCGCGGTTGGGACAGACGTCCACACACTTGTTGCAGACGAAGTCGCACTCCAGGCACCGGGAGAGTTCGGTCTTGCCGAACACCCCGGGCTTGTACTCCGTGCTTGCGTTCGGTTTCGCGGTGATCTCCCCCCTCTTCACTCGGATCTGTTTGCTCCGTTCGTCGGGGTCCATGTAGGGCAGGGCTTCCACACGTTCCCATCCGGCCTCGTCCTTTGCGCAGATGGCGTCGGAAGCCCGCCGCCCCTCGGCGATGCACTGCACGATGGTAGACGTCCCAGTCCGGCTGTCCCCGATCAGGAACACGTTCTCGGACTCGGTTTCGCCGGCCTCGGAAGTGGCCACCTTGCCCCTGGAATCCACGGTGAAACCCAACCCTTCCAGGAGCCTGGCGTCCGGGTCGTCCCCGATGGCGTAGATGAGGGAGTCCACCTCCTGTGTCTCCGTGGTATCGGTGGGCACGGGACGCCGGCGTCCTGAGGCATCTTTCTCACCCAGTTCCATCACCCGGACGGTCAGTTCGCCCTTCTCGAAGCGCTCGGGGTTCCGCAGCCACCTGAAGGCCACCTCGTCCTCGAAGGCGAGTTCGTATTCCTCCCGACTCGCCGGCATTTGTTCGAAGGCCCGCCGGTAGACGATGGTCGCTTCTTTCACTCCCGGACAGCGCAGGGCGGCGCGGGCGCAATCCATCGCGGTGTCGCCGCCGCCGATGACCACGACCCGTTTTCCCATCTGCAGCTTCGAGCTGTCGCGGTTGAACTGGGTGAGGAAAGGGACGGAGGCGAAGATGTTCTCAGTCCGGCCTTCAATCGGCAGGGTTCGCGGCTGGTAGGTCCCGAGCCCCAGGACGATGTAGTCGTAACCCTCGGCCTTGAGGTCCGCAAGGCTGAACGACTCGTCGATGCCGAACACGAACTCCACCCCGTGGTCCCTGATGTGATCCACGTCGGCGGCGATGACCTCCCGGCTGATCCGGAAATGGGGCACCACGTATTGCACAACGCCCCCGGCATCCTTCTCACGCTCGAATACCGTCACCGGGAAGCCTTCGCGGGCCAGGAAGTAGGCCGCCGACAGCCCCGCGGGTCCGGCGCCCACCACGGCTACCCTGGCGTCGCGGGTGACCTCCGGCTTCTTCCACCGGGCCTTGTACTCCTCCATTCCGTGCAGGACGGCCAGCTTCTTCACCTCCCGGATGTTGAGGCAACCCTCGTAGTCCAGGCGTGTACAGACGAGTTCGCACTGGTGGTCGCAGATGTTCCCGGTGATGGACGGCAGGGCGTTGCGTTGGTAGATCGTCTCGAGGGCCTCACCGTAGCGGCCTTCGCCCACGAGGCGAATGTATTCGGGAATGTGCTGGTTGATGGCGCAGGCGGTGACGCAGGGGGCTTCGTAGCAGTCGAAGAGCGGCAGGGGCCCGGGGCTGCCCACCTTGTCTGTGCCGCGGAAATCTTTGTGGACGGTCTCGTCGGAGAGTGCGCGCTCGGCAAGCCCTTTGAGCGCCTCCATGTTGATGACCGGCCGGTCCCATACATCGATCTCTTCGACTGCCTTCGCCATTTGCACCTGGCGGAGGTAGCCGCCGGGCTTCAGCAGGTCGGTGGCCATCGTGATGGGCCGGATCCCCGTCTGGAAGACCGCTTTCACGTTGTGGATGGTAATGCCCCCGGAGTAGGAAATGGGCAGTTCACCGCCGAAATACTCACTGAGCCGTGCCGCGAGGTTGATGGATAGGGGGAAGAGGGCGCGGCCGGACAGGTACATCGCGTCCCCGGGAAGGACTTTCCGGTTGTTCACACACGCGAGGGTGTTGGTGAGCTTCACCCCGAAGGTGAGGCCTTCACTCACTGCGAGCTTCCGAAGGCGCGTGAGCATGGGAACGGCGTCGCTGTATTGCAGGTCGTGGGAGAAACCCTCGGGGTCCAGGTCCACGTAGTCGTAACCCAGACCATCCAGGATCCCTCGCACCCGGTCAAAACCGAGCAGGGTGGGGTTGAGTTTGACGTAGGTATCGAGTTTCTGTTCGGAGAGCATATACGAGCAAATTGCCTCAATCTCGTTGGGGGGGCAGCCGTGCATGGTGGACAGGGTCACCGAACCGCAGATCTCAGACGGAATCTTGTCGGCCAGTGCTCGCAGGTCTTGCGCCTTCTCAGGGAAGTAGCGTGATGCGACATCAACCATCTCGCCGATCCAGCCGTTGTATTGCTCCTCGTGGCCTGAGTCCTTCATGCGGCGGAGGTACTGCTGCATGCGATCGGTCTTGATCCCTTCGAGGTCGTACCCAACGCTCATATTGAAGATGAACGAGCGCTCTGACGGTCCCTTCTTGAAGCCGAACAGCTCCTCAACCAGGTGGAGCAGGATCCACGCCTTTGCGTACTCCATCCACGCCTCGGTGAGGGAGAGCTCGGTGGACCACTCGGTGTTGAAGCCCTCGTCGTAGGCGTCGATACAGGGTTTGTCGATCTCCAGGGAATCGAGGATCTGCACGGTTTTCAGCTCGATGAACCTGCTTCCGGTGAGGTAGGAGGTCAGGATATTGATTGCCAGCTGCGTGTGGGGGCCGGCGGCCGGACCGAGCACGGTCCCACAGGTCTCACCCAACAGGGCGATGCCTCGCTCGTCCGCCTTTCGGTACCAGGAGCTTTCATGGACATCCATGATCGTCCCCTGTGCCTTGTACTCCTCGAAAATCCGTTCCAGCAATTCAGTGAAGCTTACCAGCCTCATCTTGTCGCCCATGCAATTCTCCTCAGTCATGAGTTATCGGTGATCAGTAGTCAGCGACCGTGTTCGGGCGGGCACATGTATCAGTTTGTAGACATTCTACGAGTTCATCTACGAAATTCGAGTAGGCCTACGATACCGCCCTCATTGAACCATCGATAGTCTGGCGCTATCATTGTCCGTCGGCATCGGCGCTGCGTCAAGAAGAATGATGAAGCGCTTGCAGAGGATGGAGTGTGTCTGCGGTTATAGGGCTTGATGTAGGTACCACCGGAACAAAAGGTGTATTGATCGATGACGGGTTGCAGATCGTCGCGCGTTCGTACAAGGGATACGAGTTTGTCGGGAACAACGGTTCTTTCGTGGAACAAGATGCGGAAGATTGGTGGGAAGCTGTCGTCCATGTTGTGCGGGAATGCGTGAAAGACTATCAGCACAAGAGTGAGATTCACGGCATTTGCGTGTCTTCACAGGGCGCTACGCTCGTGTGCTCGAATGAGAAAGGTAAGGCCCTGGCGCCCGCTTGTGTCTGGATGGACTGCCGTGCGGACAGGCAGGGTGAATGGGTGAATGAACATCTGGGCGAGGATTTCACCTATCGGAAGACAGGCTGGAGAGCGACGAACAGATTCAATTTGCTCCAGATCATGTGGATCAGGGACAACAAGAAAGAGCTGTACCAGCAGGCTCATAAGTTCCTCTCAACAAATGAATACATCAATTTTCGATTGTCGGGAAAGTTCGTCGGGGATCCGACGAACGCAGCCATGAGCCAACTCTTTGACATCGTGGAGAAGAAGTGGGACGACGATCTGATGGCAGCGTGCGGGATAGATGAAAGCAAATTGGCATCTATTGTGGATGTGGGCGATCCGATAGGACCCATTTCAGAGGAAACCCGGGAGGAACTCGGGCTTCCGAACAATGTCATGGTATACAACGGCGGGCATGATCAGTACCTGGCGGCAGTGGGCAGCGGGGCTGTGAACATCGGCGATGTTCTGTTGTCGTGCGGGACCTCCTGGGGTGTTACGGAGATTGTCGACGCACCGTATTTCAACACCGATCTGTACTACTCGCCCGGAAGACATGCTGTTGACGGGCTGTGGGGTTTGTTCGCCTACACCCCGGCTGGGGGTGCCGCGCTGGAGTGGTACAGGCAGAACATTGCGTTACGTGGCGCAGATGGTGAATTGATTGGGTTCGAAGATCTCGATCGTTCAGTGTTGCAGTCACCCACAGGTGCAAGAGGCTTGACCTTCATGCCTCACTTCGCGGGGACGTCGTGTCCCACATGGAGCAAGAACAGCAGGGCAACCCTATTGGGATTGGAGATCGGGCATGACCGCAGTGACATCGCGAGGGCTGTTATGGAGGGAGTCGGTTACGAAGTTCATTGGATACTCGAAAGCCTGAGAAGAGGAGAATTGAAGCCGAACTGCATAAAATCACTGGGTGGAGCCACCAAGAGCCGTGTGTGGATGCAGATTGTGTCGAACATTACCGGGTTGGTCATAAGCAATCCGGTGTATGCTGATACGCCCGTGCTCGGCGCAGCTATTATTGCAGGCATGCGGTGTGCCCTGGTTGACAGCGTGACTCAAGCGTGTGCGAAACTGAATCAAGTGTCGAGTGTCACCGAACCGGATATGGCAACACATCGTGAATATATCGATCTGTTTGACCAGTACAAGCAGAGCTTTGAGTTCGTGAGAAAAGGCTATACGGAGTTGCTCACCGAGGAGACACAAATGTGAAACAATAGATCTCGGCGGTGTGATAGGTAATCGCAAGCGACAGCAGACAAGGAGTATGACCATGAAGAAGATCAAAGGACCCGGCATTTTTCTGGCGCAGTTCATGGGTGACGATGAGCCGTTCAACAACATCCGGAGCATCAGCAAGTGGGCGTCGTCCATCGGGTACACCGGAGTGCAGATTCCCACCTGGGACCCTCGGGCGATCGATCTTGAGAAAGCGGCGGAATCAAAGACGTACTGTGACGAGTATGCCGGAATGCTCAAGGAAGCTGGTGTTCAGGCCGTGGATCTCGGTTCGTACCTGCAAGGACAGGTGTTGGCATTTCACCCGGCCTATGCCGAAGGGTTCTCGGTATTTCACCCTGCAGGTCTGAAGGGGGATGACGTCACCCGGTGGGGCGAGGACCAGCTGAAGAAGTCGGTACAAGCTGCTGTTAACCTCGGGATAAAAAACATTTCGGTAATGTCCGGAGGATTTCTGTGGCATATGATCTATCCTTGGCCTCAGCGGCCCGAGGGAGTAGTGGACGAGGCATTCTCAGAGCTCGCGAAGCGGTGGAAGCCGATTCTCTCCTTTGCCGAGGAGCACGGGGTCACTTTCGGTTATGAACTTCATCCGGGATCCGACCTCTATGACGGGGCCACGTTTGAAATGTTTCTGGACAAGGTCGATGAGAGTCCGGCGGCGTGTATCACCTATGATCCCAGTCATTTTGTTCTGCAGCAACTCGATTATCTCCACTTCATCCAACTCTATGGCGACAGAATCACGGCATTTCATGTGAAGGATGCTGAGTTCAACCCCGACGGCAGGGTCGGTGTGTATGGAGGGTATCAGCCATGGGTCGGAAGAGCTGGAAGATTCCGCTCCCTTGGTGACGGTCAGGTGGACTTCAAGAGGATTATCACCCTTCTGATAGAGGCCGATTACGAGGGCTGGGCGATACTGGAATGGGAATGTTGCATAAAGAGTTCGGACCAGGGCGCCCGGGAGGGAGCGCCGTTCATCGCTGATCTTCTCATAGATCAAACGGAAACGGCCTTTGATGATTTCGCCGGAGGTACGGCAGACAAGAATACCAACCGGAGGCTGCTCGGTCTTGATTGAGCAGGACCGTACTGATCAATGCCGTATTGCTGTTTTGGAGGGAAATGATGGAATCATGGAAACGTAAGATCAGAATGGGGATGGTTGGAGGCGGGCAGGGGGCCTTTATTGGGGGCGTTCACAGGATGGCCGCCGCCCTTGATCAACAGATTGAG
>DAOWMR010000192.1 GCA_030642995.1 Spirochaetales bacterium | reverse complement strand
GGCATGCGAGCGGACTTCGGATGCCTTGGTGGCACGCCGGGGCTCTGCCGTCGCAGGAACGGATCGGAGCCGGTATCGGTTCACGATGAGAAACAAAACCATGACCAAGGCCGACAGAGCGGCAAAGACAAGGAAGACTTCATTCCAGCTCAGACCGAAGCCAAGACACAGATAGACAATCTGCGGCGCGGCAAACGCACCAAGACAATAGAAGACTTGGGAGAGGCAGAGACCCTTGCTGGAATCTGCGTTGCTGAGATTGGAAATCTGGATGGATGAGAAAGTCTCCACCGCACCGCCCGAAAACCCCAGCGGAATGACCCAGAGCACGAGCGATAGATATGAGCGGAGGAACACCCCGCCGGTCGCAAGGGAGAGCACAATGACGGCAAGTCCAATGGCCACCATGATGTAGTTGGAAATCCCAGATCGCTCCTTGATGTAACTCCCGGTGAACGAAGCGAGTGAAAATGCCACAAACTGAATAAAAATGAAGAATCCGAAATTGGGAACTCCAATGCCGATACTCGCCGCCATCTCGGAGACCAGAGGAGGCACGGCATTCGCAGAAATGGCGAACGCGGCAAGAGTGAAGAAGAGCGATGTCATTTGCATGGGGCCCTCATTCCCTCAAGGTGTAGCTGAGCGTCGAGGTCGGTATTTCTTTGCACGATTTTTCATATTGACAATACACCAAAGCATGGTATCATTACAATCGATAGCGCCATCGTTGTCAATAGAGAGAGTGGAGTAAATTGTGGCACAGAGAGCAATGATACCGGAAAGTGAGTACTCGGAACGGCTCAGGAGGGCTGCGGCGCTCGTTGCGGAAAAGGGGTTGGACGTTCTTATTGTCAACTCCACGGAGGCTGATTACTCCAACGCACGGTACTTCTCCAGCTTCTGGCCCCTGTTTGAGACAGCCGGCGTTGCCATCACTCCAGACGGCCGGGCGGCGCTCATGGTTGGTCCGGAAAGCAAGGAATACGCCTCTGACCGGAGTGTTATCCAGAATATATTTGCGATGATGGAATACCGGGAGTCGGCTGATCCGGCATATCCGGAATTCCAGGTATCGAACTATCGGGACGTGTTCCAGTTCCTCGGTGTCGCCGGGGATGCACCACGCATTGGAATTGGTGGGTACCTGGTCACCAACCTTGCGCAGATGGATGGGCTGAACTCCGCGTACCCAAATGCGGAGATTGTGCGTTCCGACGCCATCATGACAACGTTGCGAAGCATCAAGTCGGAGAGTGAGATCGCTTGTATGAAGGAGGGATTCAGGATCACGGAGCTGGCCATCAGCGAGGTGCTCAACAGCCTCAGGCCCGGGATGACTGAATTGCAGGCGGTGGGAATTGCTCAGAAGGTGATCTACGAGAACGGCGCAGAATACGAAGGCCTGCCTATGTACGTCTTCTCCGGGGAATCCACGCGCCATGCCATCTCCCGATCTACCCACCGGGTCATTCAGAAGGGAGACCTCGTGCAGTTGAACCTGTCAGCCAAGGTGGACGGGTATTCGCCTAGCATTGGGATACCGGTGGGAATCGGCAAGTTGTCGTCAGAGGTCAGGATCCTCGTAGAGTTCGGCTTGAAGGCGCACCGATGGACGTATAAGCAACTGCGGGAAGGTGCCGTTGCCTCGCGGATTGCCCAGGACTACATCGAATACTTCAAGCAACACGAGTACCATGAACACTATCTGTATGGGCCATGTCATGGAACCGGGCTCATCGAGGTAGAGCCACCGTGGATGGAGACCACGTCGGAGTACGCGTTGAAAGATGGAATGACCTTCCAGGTGGACACGTTTGTTTCCACAAAGACCTATGGATTGCGATGGGAGACCGGCGCGGTGATCCGCCCGGACGGCATGGAGCTTCTATCGAGTCCAATAGGGACCATCTACGAACTGGACGTCTGAGGCAGGGGATGAACGAAGGGCTTGGGGTTCACTAAATAGGGTTTGAGCCCGGTCCGTTGGGCCGGCACAACAAAGGTGCAGAAAGGAGGAACGATAAGAAGTCACCGTGAGGGTGTGGATTGACATGCCGTCTCAAACGAAAATGTCTGAGGTAGACAGGTTGCCGCTCATCATGATTGCCGGTTTGAGAGACCGGCAAGGAGAATGAGGGCTGTGACCGAAGCGTTCGATGGTCTTGAAGACCGGATAGGAGGATACTCATGAGAAGAAAGATTTATGTGATTTCTTGGATCGCAATTGCTCTTTTTCTGCTGGCGGCAGTAGCATATGCCGGAAGCGAGAAAGAGGATACGGGTGAGGAAGGACTCGTTATCGGGGAGGTTTTTTGGGGACTCCATGATTCCTACCAACAGGCACATCAAAAAGCCGCCGCCGATTACTGCGAGGAACTTGGGATCGAGTTCATTCCCATGGACGGTCAAATGAAACCTGAAGTTCAGGCCGCCGCCATGGAAGACCTGATCGCAAGGCAGGTTGACGGAATTATCTGTCAGGCATACGACCAGGCAACAATGGAAGTGTCTATTGCGGCCGCTCAGGATGCGGGGATACCGGTTATATCGTTTGTCAATGTTGCTTCCGACGATGCAGGTTATCCCACAATGATGATTGAAGAACGCCAGGGTTCAATTGCAATGGGAGAGCTCGTTGCAACCAAAGTGATTGAGTTTTTCCCAGGTACTCCAATCCTGGTTGCTTCAATAAGTGATCCAGCCGTTGGCTGGGCCCATGACCAGCGAACCCAAGCGTTTATTCAGGGAGTACAGAATGTGGCTCCCGACGCGGAGTGGGTTTTCAACAGTGGAAAAAGCAGTCGGGAAGTGGCGTATTCAACAGCCGAGGACATCCTACAGAGACACCCTGATGTGAATGTCGTCTTTGGCTACAATGCTGAAAATGTTTTGGGCGCTCTTGCCGCGTTTGAAGCCGCGGGACGGGGAATGGCCGATAATGGAGCTCCAATATCAGAGATCTTCGCCGGAGTCGATGGTTCGGTGCCGGAAATCGTCAAGATCGCGAATCCGAACTCGACCTTCAATGCAACGCTCGCTCTACAACCTCGTGCAAATGCTCGAAAATGTGTGGATATGCTCTTGAAAATCATCAATGGAGAGCTTGACATGCATGCAACAGACAAGAATGAGGCAGTCGTATCATTTGTGGTCAATGGTTGGGAAATGAGTATTGATGAAATTCAGTCATTCCTAGTGGAACAATGGGCTATCGAGATTGACTTGAGAGCTGAAATAGGAATGTAGGAATGGATCTGGCGGGGGAGTATCCGGCTTCTCCGCCTATTTTACCTGAATAGCAATGACGGAAACAATCTTTTCAATAAAGGGACTGTCCAAAAACTTCCCCGGCATTCAAGCTCTCAAGAATGTCTCCATCGACATTCAAAAAGGCACGGTACATTGTATCGTCGGTGAGAATGGTGCGGGCAAGTCAACGTTCATCAAGATTCTCACTTGCGCCGAGACAAGGACATCCGGCGAGATGTTTTTCGAAGGGAAGCCATACAATCCCAAAACAATACGGGACGCAATGCATGCCGGTATCAGCACACTGTTTCAGGAGTTGAACGTTGTAGATGAACTGTCTGTCGAGGACAACCTCTCTCTGGGACGCGAGAACAGCCGTTTTGGAGTTATCGCAAGAGGTGGCAACGAACGAGCTGTTGGAATACTCCACGACTTCGCGCCGGACATCCCCCTGAAGAGGAAAGTCTCTGCTCTGAGTTTTGCTGAAAAGCAGATTGTTGAAATAGTCAGGGCCATATGCGTAGAAGCATCAGTAATTGTAATGGATGAACCCACAGCGGCGCTTTCTGTCCGCGAGGCTCAACGGATATTTGATGTTATTGGAAAACTAAAATCCGGCGGTGTAACAATAATCTATATCTCTCATATCCTGGACGACATTTTTACGATCGGCGATTTCGTCACAGTCTTGCGCGACGGAGAAGTTATCGGCACGAGAATTGTATCCGAAGTCAACGACCTTGAGTTGATCAGAATGATGGTCGGAAAGGTGATGGTTGAGAAATATCGACCCAGGAAGGTGAACTATTCAAAGAAGATAGTTGAAGTTGTGGATCTCACCACACAGAAGATAAAGAGAGTCAGTTTTGATCTCTATGAAGGAGAAATCATAGGGTTTTATGGATTGCGGGGCGCCGGCAAGACTGAACTGTCGCACGCGCTTTACGGTATGGACAGAGTCGAAAGCGGATATATAAGAATTGAAGGTGAACTGAAGTCGTTTTCGTTACCCAAGGATTCCATCATGGCTGGGATCGCCATGATACCTGAAGAACGGCTGTCCGAGGGCGTCATCCTGCAGCATAGTGTTACGGCGAATATTGTTATTTCAAATCCTAGAAAGAGTTCAACGATGGGGGTGGTGAACAGGAAACGGGAAAGATCGATAGCAGAGCATTTCGTCAAGCTTGTGGGAATTAGGGCTCGGAGTATTGAACAAAGGGTGGGCACATTGAGCGGAGGAAATCAGCAAAAGGTGGTCGTTTCGAAATGCATCAATGCGAGTTCGAAAATCCTCATGATGGATGAGCCGACGAGGGGAATTGATGTTGGGGCCAAAGTAGAAATTCACAATATCATCCGCGATCTTGCGGAGGATGGAGTTTCCATTATTGTGTTTTCGTCTGAACTGCCGGAGATAATGAATCTTTGTGACAGGATCTATCTTCTGCTGGAAGGGCGAGTAATTGATGAGATTCGGAATTCCGAAGTAGATCCCGAAGGAATTGTCTTGGCCGTGTCGCAGGCGAACAGGAGAGAAGATGAAGTTCAACTCTAGCAGAGACATGCTCCAGAAACTTGTAATAGTAGGTGTGCTTTTCATCATTGGGTTGATCTTGACGATTTTGTCGGATGTCTTTCTCACAGTGACAAATCTGGGGAATGTAACCCGGCAGGTTTCTTTCGTAATCATAACCGGAAGCGCTGTAACCCTGCTGATGATCTCGGGCCACTTTGATCTCTCTGTGGGTAGTGTACTGGGACTGACAGGGATGTTCTCTGCTTTTTTTGTTACGAAAGGCATTCCCCTCCCGCTTTCGATATTGCTCTCAACCATGATTGGCTCATTTGCCGGGCTCTTGAACGGGCTCATGGTCATTAAGCTCAAAATTCCGTCAATTATCGCCACGCTCGGCATGATGTATGCGGCGCGCGGTCTGGGCCTGGTTGTGACCGGAGGGAGCAGTATCCATCTGGGGTTGGGACCAAATTTCACTGTAATCGGCAGAGGCTTTGTCGGGCCTATCCCAATAGCGCTATTGATTATGCTTTTTGTCCTCGGCCTTTTCTATTTCATAGAGACAAAAACACTGGTCGGCAAATACGCATTTGCAATTGGCGGAAATGAGCGAACCGCATTGTTGTCGGGAATCAACGTTGGGTCAATAGTGATTTTGCTCTATGTGTTGGTTGGAACTCTCGCTGGGTTTTCCGGGACGCTTATGGCGTCGCGACTCGGGGTCGGGCAACCGATGGTGGGGCAGGGTTTTGAATTCGATGTGATTGTGGCGGTTATTCTTGGGGGAACGAGCTTGTCGGGAGGCGAAGGCTCGGTTCTAGGAATGGTGATAGGCGCTTTCATCGTCGGGTTCATAGGGAATGGACTTAATCTGTTGGGCATTCATAGCTTTTATCAGAGCATCGTGAAGGGGTTTGTGCTGGTAGGTGCAGTACTGCTGGATCGTGTTCTGAAGGAACGAATTAGGGTCTGATCTTGGAGACGCTCGTTATGGAAAATGGACAATTTAGCCAAAGAATCGCATTTGGGGTTTGGTTGAACGATTTTAGAAACACGCCAATTACGTCCGAAGAATGGCCTTCTATTCGCTTGGATGAGAATATCATAACTGATTTCAAGAATTT
>DAOWMR010000182.1 GCA_030642995.1 Spirochaetales bacterium | reverse complement strand
CTCCAGCATTTTTGCCATGTTCTGCGGCTTGACGCTGAGGAAGATGATAGCCGATTCGGCAACGAGGGTGGTGTTGTCAACGGTGGTCTTGATCCCGTATTCCTCGGCGAGGAACCCCAACCGTTCTTCCCGCGGGTCCGCCGCCATAACTGAATCGGGAGCATACAGGCCCGATGAGATGACGCCCTTGATGAAGGCCTCCGCCATGTTTCCGGCGCCGATGAATCCAATTGTGTCCATGCTTACTCCTCATCCATATGCGGATACTTCCAGTCCAGCGGCGGCACCATCGTCTCTTTGATGGTCCGTGCGGTCATCCATCGGAGGATGTTCATCGCACTTCCTGCCTTGTCGTTGGTGCCGGATGCACGACCCCCGCCAAATGGTTGTTGGCCAACGACTGCAGCCGTCGGCTTGTCGTTAATGTAGAAATTTCCCGCAGCATTGCGAAGCCGGTCGGTCATGGTCACGACCGCCTGACGATCCCGAGCCCAGATTGCGCCGGTGAGTGCGTACCCGGACGTTGAGTCGCAGAGTTCGAGCGCCTGCTCAAACTTCGAGTCGTCGTACACGTAGATGGTGAGAACCGGGCCGAAGATCTCCTCCTCCATCGTCTTGAACCGCGGATTGGTGGTGACGATAACAGTGGGTTCAATGAAGAACCCGCGAGAATCGTCACAACCTCCGCCGACGATGATCTCCGCCTCACCGGACTCTCTCGCATAGTCGATGTACGAGCTGATGCCTTTGAACGCGGCGCGGTCAATGACCGCGCCCATAAAGTTGCGGAAATCGGTTGGATCACCCATTGGGATGCTGCGCACCTGATCAACGAGCTTGTCGCGGAAACCGGACCACAGTGACTCGGGGACGTACATGCGTGAGGCAGCCGAGCACTTCTGTCCCTGGTACTCAAATGCCCCGCGGACGGCAGCGACGACCAGCGCATCCACATCGGCCGACTCGTGCACAAAGATGAAATCCTTGCCGCCGGTCTCTCCGACGATACGCGGGTAGTACCGCATCCCTGAGAGTCTATCGCCCACGGTTTTCCACATTCCCTTGAAGACGGCGGTGGAGCCGGTGAAGTGAATACCGGCGAGGTGCTCGCTTGCCAGCGCGATCGGACCAACGTCGCGTCCGTTCCCCGGAATGAAATTGATCACACCATCGGGGAGCCCCGCCTCGCGAAAGAGCTGCATGAGGTGATAGGCCGAGTAGACTGCGCTGGACGCCGGTTTCCAGACCACCGCGTTGCCCACAATGGCGGGAGCGGTCGGAAGGTTCCCGGCGATGGAGGTGAAGTTGAACGGCGTCACCGCGAACACGAAGCCTTCGAGCGCGCGGTATTCTACCCGATTCCACATTCCCTTCGGTGAGTACGGTTGTTCCGCCATCAGCTGCGCCATGAAGTGCACATTGAACCGCCAGAAGTCGGCCAACTCCGCCACCGCATCAATCTCGCTCTGATAGACCGTCTTGGATTGTCCGAGCATCGTCGCCGCGTTCAGGGTCTGCCGCCACGCTCCCGAGAGCAGGTCCGCCATCTTCAGAAACACCGATGCCCGGTGCTCACACGGCATTGCCGCCCACTTCGCTTGCGCTTCAATCGCCGACCGAATGGCGGCCTCCACTTCCTCCGGGCCTGCCTTGTGGTAGACGCCCAGCTTGAGATTGCGGTCGTGCGGGGCACGCATCTCAGCCGTATTGCCGGTGCGGATCTCCCGGCCACCGATAATTAGCGGGACCTCGATCTCCTGTGACTGAAGCTCGGCGACGCGGGCGGCGACTTCCGCGCGCTCAGGGCTTCCTGGTGCATAGGTCAAGATCGGTTCGTTGTACGGTTCGGGAACGCGAAACTGTACGTTGGACATAGGCTCTCCTGGAAGCATCTTAGGGCAGCTTCTCGGGGATCGCAAGCTTCTCGTGGTGAGCAGGAACACGCATAGTTCGCCGAGAATCTGGCAGAACCCACGGCGCCGCTCATTGACATCGCGGAACATTGTGTCATGCTAGAGGATGCACGGCACAAATGCCGTGACTTCCAGCACGACCCAAATTGGGAGGTCATACACGCAGGTGGTTGCACGCCCGCTACGCTCCAACGGCTCAGGGGAACGGGGTGCAGCCACGCCCGGAGTCCAGCCTCCGCGAGCTCTCGGCGATTGTCTTGTGGCCGTTCGACGGCCAACCAACACTGACGGATATTGACTTTGATCTGTCCGCCGGCGACTGGACTCCCGCGAGCCGACGGTCTTCCGATGGTGAAGATGGTGTCCTGGGATCGAGCCAATCGCCGGCCCCTCCGGCGCCGACGAACAGTGGTTCGGGCGAGGAGTAGGACTGCCTTGGGCAATACGGAAGAATCCACCTGACGCGAAACCCGCGACACTATGCACTACGCTTTGAGAAAGGGACATCGAGGCAGACAGTTGGGACATCGTATGGATCAACAACTGGGATATTCAGTAACGCTTCTCATCCATGACGAAGTAAGAGAGGTGACCCCATGAAGAACGTGAAGGTCCTGCTCATAGTTGCGATCTGCGTATTCGCCTTCGGCTGCTCTCCGTCGATATCCCCCGATTCACCAACGGCGGTGCTTCTCGGCCCTGTGTATCACATTTCGCACGACGGGCTCTCGCTTTCATGAACCCAGAACACCGACATCGACTTTGCTAAATATGAGCTGTACCGGTCCCGTGCTTCCGGTGTCACCACCAATGACACCCTGATCGCGTCCATGACCGATCAGGCGGATACGATCCATCGGGATGCCGACCTGAGCGTCAATACAGAGTACTTCTATAGAGTCTGGGTGTACGATACCTCGGGGAACTCGACGGCCTCCAATGAAACCAGCGGCACCACGGCCTACGACGCCCCTCCGTCTCCGGTCACGCTTGAAGATCCGGCGGATGTCACGGGCACAGGCATGACTCTGTCGTGGGAACTGAGCCCGGCGTTGGATTTCGGCTGGTATCGACTCTACCGATCCGAAAGCCCGACCGTAGATCAAGCCACGACCCTGGCACACGAAACGCCGGATCGGGACGCCGTCTCCTTTGTCGATTCCGCCCTTTCCCCGAACATCACCTACTACTACCGGGTCTACGTGGTCGACAGCTGGGGAATCGGAGTGGGCAGCAACATTGTGCATGCGATGACGCTGAATACGGGAAGCCCGACCTGCGGAATCTCCCGCTCCCAAGCGTGGCTGCCGGCAGGAAGCGCGTTCCAATTTTCGGCCGTCGATTGCGGGGACGACGTCACCCCCGTGGCCGAACTTCAGGTCCGGTGGAATTTCGGCGATGGCACGCCGTGGACCTCATACAGCACCACCAAGACGACGTCCCACGTGTATGCGGCGCGTGGGGCTTACTGGGTCCAGGTCGAGATATCCGACGGAACCTACACCTACACGACCAAAGCTCCCGTGGTTGCCGGAGAGGTCGTCCAGGTTGGGGACGATTCTTTCAATATGGGTAGCCCGCCCGGGACCACCTCCTGGCCTGATCAGGAACCGCTCCGTTCCGTTCATATTGACCAGTTTTACATTGACACCTTCGAGGTCACGAACGCGGAGTACGCGGCGTTCCTGAGCGACGGGAATCCGACCCACTACTGGATTTCCCAGGACATCGTGGACAACGCCGACGGGACCTATGCGCCGGTGTCCGGCTTTGAGGACCGACCCATCGCCAATGTCTCCTGGTACAGTGCCGACGCCTACTGCGCGTGGGCCGGGAAACGGTTGCCGACTGAAGCTGAGTGGGAGTACGCGGCCCGAGGACCTTCGGCCGGCCCGAACTACGATTTCCCCTGGGGAAACGGCCTGCCCAGCTCAATCACGCCGGATCCCGCCAACTTTGCCATGCTGATTGGAAACAGCGTCGATGTTGAAAGTTACGCCAACGGCGTAACGGCCTGGGATGCGGGCAAGGCGATCTATCAGATGGCCGGCAACGTGGCCGAATGGGTCCACGACTACTATGATCCCGACTACTACCAGTGGGCAAATACCAATGGTGACAACGACAATCCCACTGGTCCGATGTCGAGTCCTTATCCGCCGGACGACCCTGCCTATCGGGTGACCCGGGGCGGAGATTTCACGAGCAGCGACGACCCGCTCAGAGTGCTCTACCGCAGTTTCGCGGATCCGTGGCTGCGGACCGACGCAATCGGCTTCCGCTGTGTCATTGGCACGTTGCCTTAGCGGGAGGCGCGTTTGGGCGCTTCGGCTTGATTTGACAACGCCAAGACAAGGGTCGAGAATTGACTCAGGCCGCTGGGGTGCGCCTTTCGGTGAAGGAGATCCGCATATGAGACGCCATTTTCTGTCGGCTGTGATCGTGCTCTTGGTGCCAGTGGTTCTGCTGCCGACAGCGGTCTTCGCCCAGGACCCGCTGACTCGAAGCCCGATCATCCAGGGCAACACCGAGTTGGCCGTTGATCTCTATCATAGATTCGCCGCACAGTACGACAGCTTCGTTTTTTCGCCGTACAGCGTTTACTCCGCTCTCGCCATGTTGTATGGCGGTGCTCGCGGGGAGACCGCCGACCAGATCCGCCCGGTTCTCGGTATCTCCCCCGAGGACGATGGATTCCATGCCTCCCTCGCACAGCTGCAGTCCGACTTGGCGGGCAGAGGAGCGGATGGCCAGGTGGAACTGGGCATTGGGACTGCACTCTGGTCGCAGAATCGGTATCCATTGCTTCCCGAATACGTTGAACTCGTAGAGGAATACGGTGCGGAGATCACCGGTGTTGACTATCAGAACGACGCCGCCGGGGTGCGAGACGCCATCAACGCGTGGGCGGCTGAGAAAACCAACAACCGGATTACGGATGTGCTGCGCGATCCCCCGCATCCCATGACGGTTCTTGTCCTGGCAAATGCCATCTATTTCAAGGGCAACTGGAACGCTCAGTTCAAACCGTCCGCCACCAGGCCTGCGCCGTTCTACGGCTCCGACGGTCAAACGACCGAAGTCCAACTCATGCAACAGGAGCAATGGTTCTGGTACCGCGAAGACGATCTCTTGCAAGTCCTCCACATGCCGTACGTCGGCAAGGAACTCTCAATGGAGGTCCTGCTGCCGGCCGGTGAGCACGACCTTGCCGCCGTCGAGGCAGTGTTGACCGCGGCGAGTCTGGAAGAGTGGACGTCGGATCTCTGGGATCGTCTCGTCCACGTCTACTTTCCGAAGTTCACGATGCGTTCCGACTTTGACCTCAAGCAACCTCTGCAATCCATGGGGGTCACCGATGTGTTCGATGGTGAGGTTGCGGACCTTTCGGGCATCGACGGGATCCCGAATTGGCTCTTCCTCGGCTTTGCTCTCCAGAAGGCATTCATTGAGGTCAACGAGGAGGGTACCGAGGCAGCCGCGGTAACAGTGGGCGGTGGTTGCTTCCCCGCGGGAACCCCGGTGCTCACCACTGACGGGCTGCGGCCAATTGAGGAGATTTCGGCCGGGACGTGGGTGGTCTCATTCGATTGGTCAACTGGCGAATGGGTTCCGACGCCGGTCCGGGCCCTGCAATCTATCGCCTATCAGGGCGACATGATACGCATTCAGGCCGGAGGCGTGCAGATCGAGGCCACCGGCAACCACCCGTTCTACGTTCTGCGCGGGGAGGCCTTGGATACCCGGCCGGAACCCCTTGATGTTCCCCTGACCGAGCGACGGACAGGACAGAACGGCCGCTGGGTATCGGCCCGGGATCTCAGAGTCGATGACCAGCTCATGACAAAGAACGGGAACGGTGCAGCCGTGACTGGTTTGACAAGTCAGGAAAGGAGTTCGGAGGTCTACAACCTCGCCGTGGAGAATCACCACAACTTCGCGGTTGATGGAATCGGCATCCTGGTTCACAACAAGGCCTCCGCGGAGCCGTCGCCCGCGGCATTCCGGGCAGACCATCCTTTCATATTCATGATTCGCGACATCCCAACGGGGACTATCCTCTTCATGGGGAGGGTCGAAGACCCCGAACAGCAGGGAGAGTGACCCCCGTCGGCCGAGTTGCGCCGCCGCCATTCCCGGGTTACAGGCGGCGTGGGCCGGTTGCTACGTGGAACCGCGGATGATCGTGGATCCGGACCACAGGCTCTTCGTCG
>DAOWMR010000384.1 GCA_030642995.1 Spirochaetales bacterium | reverse complement strand
GCCGTGGACAACCGCTCTGTGGATGAGACGACGGTTGTGGAGGCGGAGTTGCCCTTGTTCGCGCCGGGCGCCGTGCCGCGCAATTCCGCATCCCCCATCGCCGAGGTATCCCGGCCGGCCCACAACACCTATGTTTGCGATCCGGACGACGCGGCTGCCGGAGATTACGATCTGGTGATTGACCTGGAAGCACTGGACCGCTGGTGCGAACGAATCAAGGAGGCCGGGCTCTTTGCCTTTGACAGCGAAACCACCGGTCTGAACGACATGTGCGCGGAACCGGTCGGGTTCTCATTCTCCACGGAGCGGGGAAACGGATGTTACGTGCCCCTCCACGGGCCCGACGGGCCGGTGCTTCCCGTCGATGAGGTCCGGGATCGATTGAAGAGTGTCCTGGAGGATCCCGAAATGGCGGTGATCGGGCAGAACCTCAAGTATGACTACAAGGTGCTCAAGCGATGGGGCGTGACTATCGCCACACCCTTCTTTGATACAATGGTTGCGGCCTGGCTCCTGGATACCGAGGGCAACAGCTTCAGCATGGACAAGCTTGCCGAGCAGTACCTGAACTACTCTACGGTCCACTACAAGGATGTGGTTCCGAAGGCGGCACGTGGCGAAGAAGAGCAAACGTTTGATACGGTAGATCTGGAGACGGCGTGTCGGTATGCCGCCGAGGACGCTGATATCACCTTCCGGCTCTACAGGGTCCTGGATCGACTTCTGAAAGAAAGAGATCTGGACACGCTCTTCAACGATGTTGAGATGCCTTTGCTCCCACTGCTTGCCGGGATGGAGATGAACGGGATCCGGTTGAATCCGGATACTCTGCAGAACTATTCCATTGAACTGGAAAAGGAGCTTGCCGGCATTCAGAGCGACGTCTTTGCATTGTGCGGTCACGAGTTCAACATTGCATCGACAAAACAACTCCAGCAGGTTCTGTTTGAAGAGCGGAAACTCACCCCGTCCAAAAAGACCAAGACGGGGTACTCAACGGATATGTCCGTCTTGCAGGAACTCGCACGAGAAGATCCGGTACCGGCATTGGTGCTCCGCCATCGCCTCCTGACCAAGCTGAAGAGTACCTACGTTGATGCGCTGCCGAAGCTGGTCAACCCGACCACCGGTCGCGTTCACACCCACTTCAACGTGACCGGTACGGCCACCGGGCGTATCTCATCCACCGACCCGAATCTGCAGAACATCCCGATCCGGGAGGAAGAGGGGCGTCGCATTCGGGACGCCTTTATCCCCGAGGAGGATTGGCAGTTCGTGAGTGCCGACTACTCCCAGGTTGAACTCGTGGTGCTCGCTCACCTTTCGGACGATCCCGGACTGAAGAAGGCGTTCGCCGACGGCGCCGACGTTCATCGGAATACCGGGTCATTGATCTTCGGTGTGCCCGCCGAGGAGGTTACGGCGCAGCAGCGGCGGATTGCCAAGACCATCAATTTTGGTGTCATGTACGGAATGAGTGCGTTTCGCCTCTCTCGCGAATTGCAGATTTCCCGGAAAGAAGCCGTCGGGTTCATCGACGCCTACTTCGCCACCTACTCTCAGATCCGAAGCTTCATTGACTGCACGGTGACAAATGCGGAGCAGAGTGGCTATGTTCGGACCCTCCTCGGGCGGCGTCGTTACCTCGCCAATATCAGCAACAGGAATCAGACGGTGAAGCAGGCCGCCGAGCGAGTGGCCGTGAACACACCGATTCAGGGCAGCGCAGCCGACATCATGAAGCTGGCAATGCTGCGTCTTGACCAGGCCATCCGTGACCGCGGTCTCCAGTGCCGCCTCCTTCTCCAGGTGCACGACGAGTTGATCCTCGAGTGTCCGCCCGAGGAGATAGCTAAGGTCACTGTCCTGGTGAAGGAGATCATGGAAGGGGCATATACGTTGACGGTGCCGTTGCGCGTTTCAGTGGAGGCGGGGGAGAGTTGGGGGGCACTCCATTGATCGTCGTCGGGATCACCGGGAAATACTGTGCCGGCAAGAACACTGCAGCCGACATCCTGAAAGAGTCCGGGTACGAGGTCATTGACGTTGATGTACTTGGTCATGATGCCCTTCGCCGGGAAAACGAGCGAGTCATCGAACGATTCGGTTCTCAGGTGGCCACCGGTGGTGGGGGGATAGACCGTCGCCGGCTCAGTCGTATCGTGTTTTCCGACTCAGCCGCGCTGAAAGACCTTGAGTCGATTATCCATCCCGTCATGGTGGCAAAGGTTGAGGAACGAATTGCCGAGCTTCGGGTTCTCGTTCCCCCGCCGGTCGGGGTCGCGGTGAACGCAGCAGTGCTCTATCGAATGGACCTGACCCGTCTGTGTGATCTCGTATTCTACATTCACGCCCGGTTCCGGACCAGGTACCGGCGTGCGCGGGAGCGAGATCAGGCAAGTTTTGCCCAAGTGGTGCGTCGACTCGGGTCGCAGCGCGATGTGGCGCCTCAGTTTTCGGGCATGGATGCCGACATTCATAGTGTACAGAATGACGGTAGCCAGGAGCAGCTTCGAGCGAAGTTGGAGACCCTCTTGTCGCTTCCGTGATCGGGTGGAGATAGGTGGAGCAACACAAAGTACTTCTCATCATCGTTAGCGTTACCATTGTTCTGGCAGCAGTAGTTGGAGTGGGCCTCTGGCTGTTCTATCCGCGCCCGGCTGACGACGCCGATCTTGCCCAGAACGGGGCGCCCGAATCCGGCGGATACGAGTGGCAACCGCTCGACTACCTGCAGGGACAGGGCGATGTTCCCGGCCTGGATGAGAGCGAGGCCGGTACAGCAGGCGAGCCGGATGAGTTTCAAGTCACCTACGGGGTTGTTCCGGACGCCGATGATCCGGAGACCGCAGGCCGTCCACCTGCAGACCGATCCAGAGTCGTAGATATCGTGGGCCAGGCGCCTGTCGTCGAGACAACCGACCTTTCCGTGCCGAGCAGCCGGCCCGTATCCGCCGGGACGGCCGGTGTCACAGCTACACGAGAGACCAGTCCCACCGGACCGAGTGTCCCTGCGGTGGCAGACTCCGGTCCGTCGTCCGCAGTAGCTACGATTCCGTCAACGACGCCTTCAACCGGTTCGTCAACGGTAGCTGTTCCTGACCTTGCCGATCAGGCGTACTGGGTCCAGGCTATTTCATCCCCAAATCGAGACACCGTGGAACAGGCGAGGCTCACGCTGCGAGAACATCAACTCGGCAGCCTCATTCTGACGAAAGTAATCGATGGTCGAACCTACTATCGCCTGCGAGTTGGTCCGTTC
>DAOWMR010000179.1 GCA_030642995.1 Spirochaetales bacterium | reverse complement strand
GGAACTCCACGGATTCGGGAGGACCTGCTTGAGTCCGAGGGAAACACGTCCGGCCGCGACATCGTAGTCGAGGATCTTGGTCTCCACTTCGTCTCCGATGTTCAGCAGCTCTTTCGGGTGTGAGATCCGTTTGACCCATGAAAGCTCCGAGATGTGCGCAAGTCCCTCTATGCCTTCTTCCAATTCGATGAATGCACCGAAATCGGTCAGCTTGGTGACCTTGCCCTTCACGACCTGATCCGCGGTGTACTTGTCCTCGAAGTGATTCCAGGGATCCTCAGTCAGGTGCTTGAGACTGAGATTGATTTTCTGATTGTCATGATCCATTCGGATCACTTTGAGCGCCAGTTTCTGTCCGCGCTTCACGTAGTCTTTCGGACGGGTCACATGACCCCAACTCATGTCGTTGATATGAAGGAGACCGTCGAAGCCGCCAAGGTCCACAAACGCTCCGAAAGAGGTAAAGCTCTTTACTGCACCTTCAACAACATCACCAATCTCCACGTGCTCAAAGAATTGCTTCTTCTTATGTGCGGCTTCTTCCTCAAGCCACGCGCGCCGGGAGAGTACGATATTCACCCGACTTTCGCTGTACACGCGCTCTACGTAGAATTCGGTTTTCATTCCGACGTATTCTTCGGGGTTGTCCACCCGACGTACATCGATCTTGGAAATGGGATTGAATGCCCGGACTTTGAGTCCCAAGTCAATCTCAAATCCACCCTTGATGGCCCGAGCAATTGTGCCCGACACCGGCTTGCGATCCGCGAACGCATCTTTGAGTTCTTTCCAGAGGCGCTTCTCGTCGGCCTTGCGCTTGGAAACAGTGACACCACCGGTAGCAGTCTCCTTGTTCAGAAGGACTACGTCCACGGTATCACCTACCTTGGGTGGTTCATCAAACTCCTCGGCGGCGACGCGGCCTTCCGACTTGTAGCCAATATCGACAAAAACTGTCTCCGGGCCAGTCTGAATCACGGTTCCCTGAACAAGCTGCCCCACCTCCAAATGATCCAACGGCTTGAGGAACTCCTCCTGGAGTGCCTCCTGGAGCTGCTGGTGCGCAGTGGTATCGCCGTTCTCTACATCCCGGTCTGTCATGACTGCCCTGTTTCTCCTGTGGTGTGATTATGCGAGAGAATTGCTCGCAGTACCATGTCACAAACCTGATCCATCGTCAAGTGTGAGCTATCAATGTACAATGCCTCAGGGTCCAACTTCAAGTTCCCGACCGTTTTTGTTCGGTCTATCTCATCTCGTTGAGCAATTTGTTGCCGAATCGTTTCCAGCGGGATCTCTCCGCACAGTTCTGCGAACCGACGGTGTGCACGAGAGTCCAGAGAGGCATCCAGGTAGATCTTCACATCGGCATCCGGAAATACGACCGTAGTCATATCCCGCCCTTCGGCGATGATGTCCATGGAACCGGCGATTCGGCGGAGATGGGAGTTTACGACTGCCCTGATTCGCGGGAATGATGAGACCCGCGCCACAGCGGCGTCCACGTTCTGTGATCTGAGTTCTTTCTGGCGGGGTATTCCATCCACGGTGAGCCGTCCATCGGTGATTTCCAGCTTCAGGGATCTGCCGACTTCAAGAAGCGCGCCGCCGTCGTTCACGCTGATCCCCCGGTCAAGCGCCGCCCAGGTCACGGCTCGATAGAATCCTCCTGAGTTGAGGTAGAGCAACCCGGCCGCCGCCGCGACATTCTTCGCTACGCTGCTTTTTCCCGTGCCGGCAGGTCCGTCAACGGCAACGATCACGAACGGGATCCCTCACGTCGGGATGCAGATCGAGCGGTACGAAGGAGCGAGTCGATCTCCTTGACCGATAATGGGCGGTGGGTACCCGGCGGCAATTCCGCGAGCCGGATATCGCCAATCCGTATCCGGTGAATTCTCTTGAGTCCAATGCGCCAGTGTGCGAACACCCGTCGAATCTCCCGGTTCTTCCCCTCAAGGAGGACCAGCCGAAGGCTGCGCGGGTTCTTGTAGCGGTAGTCGTGGAGAATGTACCGCTCGTCCTCCACAGTGATCCCGCGTCGATACTCCTGAAGAAGCTCCTCCGGGACGGGCTTCTTGGTCTCAACGCGATACTCCTTCTCTATCCGAGATGAAGGATGTGAAATGGTTCGAGCAAACTCGCCGTCATTCGTGTAGAAGATCAGACCTGACGACAAAAAATCCAACCTGCCGACCGAAAAGAGACGCTCCGGGTAGTCGGCGCTGAGAAGCTCAATAGCGAGCGGTCGTCCTTCCGGATCAGATGCGGAACAGAGGTACTGTCGGGGTTTGTTCAGCGCGACGTAGATCTTCCGTTCTTCAAGGTGAATGCGGCGGCCGGAGACTCGTACGTCGTCATCCGCGGTGACTTTTGTTCCCAGTCGGGTGACGATACTGCCATTCACCGTGACGTCGCCTTCGAGAATCAGTGCTTCCGATCGGCGACGCGAAGCCACGCCACAGCGGGCCATGTAAAGTTGCAGGCGTACGGGTTCATTCCGGGTCACGGGCAAACCTCTTTTGGTCGGTTTCGCTGAGCTTAGGCAGTTCGGCAATGCTTGAGAGCCGAAAAAGGTTGAGGAAGTGACGAGTAGTTCCGTACTGAATCGGCCGGCCCGGTGCGTCTTTCTTGCCAACCTCCCGGACCAGTTCTCGTGAGAGTAGCAACCGCATCATACCATCCGGGTTAACTCCGCGAAGGTTTTCAATCTCCGCTCTCGTAATCGGCTGCGAGTACGCGATAACCGAGAGGGTCTCCATGGCAGCCCTCGACAGTCTCTCATCGTTTTTCCGGCCGTATCGTCCTCGGAGGGTTTCCGCGAGGATGGGCTTTGGAGCGAACGAGTAACCATCGGCGAGCTCGGTCAGTTCCAGGCCGTGATCAGGTTGGTCAAAGGTTTCCTTGATCTGTGCAAGGGCGGTGAGCACAACTTCCCGGGAGAGCCCGCTGACGCGTTGGAGGGTCCGAAGATCTATTGGATCAACTTCCAGGTACAGGATCGCTTCCATGAGTGCAGCTTCGGTGTCAAGTTTCATGGTGTCGGCTCCGAGTTGGCTAGGGCGAGGCGAATACGGATGTCACCGAAGAGTCGGTTCTGAGAGATGGTGATCTGCCTTGCCTTGACAGCCTCAAGAAGTGCGAGGAATGCGCATACCAGGTCCATTGGTGAGTCCGGGTGGATGAGGAGGTCGGTGAACACAAACTCTGAACGAGACTCAAGGATCTCATTGATGAGACTGAGCTTCTCATTGATCGATACCTCTTCGTAGAGGTCGATTATTTGCTCGGGGGCGAGATTGGACATGAGGCCGGCAAAGGTTTGGAAGAGATCCCAGACATCAAGTTGTTTCCAGAGTGCATCATCGGCCACGAAGTCAAACGATCGTTGTTTCTTCATCGGTTGCAGCGTCCACTCGACCGCTCGTTCTCGTTCCGTCATGAGCTCACTGAGACGTTTGAATTTCTGGTACTCGATCAGTTTCTCGACAAGTTCCTGCCGTGGGTCCTCAAACTCATCGTCATCTCCGAGTTCAACCGGGAGAAGCATTCTGCTCTTCAGAAGCAGCAATGTCGTGGCCATGGAGTAGAATTCAGTGATGTTCTCCAGGTCAATTTGCGTCGCGTACTCCAGGTACCCGACGTACTGTCTGGTTATTTCGTGAACAGGAATATCGTAGATGTTGATCTCAGAGCGGCGGATCAGGAAGAGCAGAAGATCGAGCGGTCCATCAAACTGCTCCAAGTGAAACTGATGCGCTGTTGAGAGGATTTCTGTCGTTTGATCGTCCAACGCCGGCTCCAGTGGCCGGTAGAGTATACCCAACAGCAGGATGGGCAGTAAATACCCGGCAGGTATGGAGATCCTGAAAGACGGTCAATTGTTGTTGGCCATGTCCACGCGCATTCCAAGAGGATCTCAAAGAAAACCTAGAAAAGCTTGTCGCCTCCGTCGGCCGGGCCTTTGACGGCAACCTCTGGTGCCGCATGTTCCTGCCCTGCCGGTTTTTCGGCCGGAGCCTGCACGGTCTTTTGTTTCGCCGTCGCGTCAGGTTGCTCATTCCGATTGGGGAACATCCGTTCACGAAGAAGGGCTTCGATCTTGTCGGCAATGTCCTGGTTGGTTTCCAGGAACTGTTTTGCGTTTTCTCGCCCCTGACCGATCCGATCTTCGCCGTACGAATACCAGCTGCCGCTCTTCTGAATGAGGTCATACTTGAGTGCTGCGTCGAGCAGACTGCCGGAAGCCGATATACCCTTACCGAAGATAATCTCCATCTCGACTTTGCGGAATGGTGGTGCAACTTTGTTCTTGGCAACCTTTACCCGAACCTTGTTGCCAATTGCATTGTCGGTGCCTTGGGTGATGGTCTCAATCCGGCGGATCTCGAGCCGCACGGATGAGTAGAATTTGAGCGCCTTGCCGCCGGTTGTCGTTTCCGGATTGCCGAACATCACGCCGATCTTCATTCGAATCTGGTTGATGAAGACAAGGCAACAACCGGACTTGGAGATGGCGCCGGTGAGTTTTCGCAGGGCTTGGCTCATGAGGCGTGCCTGCAGCCCCATGTGGCTGTCCCCCATGTCGCCGTCAATCTCAGCCTGGGGCGTCAGTGCTGCGACGGAGTCCACGACGATCATGTCCACCGCACCGGAACGTATCAGAGACTCGGTTATCTCCAGCGCCTGTTCACCGGTATCAGGCTGTGATACCCACAACTCGTCGATGTTCACGCCGAGATTGCGGGCATAGGAAGGATCCAGTGCGTGTTCTGCGTCGATAAACGCAGCGATTCCGCCCTGTTTCTGGGTTTCGGCAATTGCGTGGAGAGCCAGGGTTGTCTTGCCGCTTGATTCCGGGCCGTAGATCTCAATGATCCGGCCCTTGGGGTATCCGCCGATCCCCAGCGCTTCATCCAGGAGGATTGAGCCGGTTGGAATGGTCTGAATGCCCGCAGTGTCGGCCCTGGCGCCGAGTTTCATCAGGGAACCCTTTCCAAACTGTTTCTCAATCTGGAGCTTTGCGGCCTCAATTGCCCGTTGCTTCTCAGAATCCGTTGTTGACTGTTCTTCTACGGGTGGTGCCGCGCCTTTTTTTGCCATCTGTTCCCCTTCGCTTTGAGGTGATGGGAGCTTCCGAAACAGTCTCCCCTACCCCTTACAGTCTTCTGGTGTCCTTTGCTTCAAACCCTGATAGTAGCGACTGGCAAGTTCTCCGGTCAACCTACCGAGAAGAGAGTATGCGACTTGCGCGTGCGAAAACCGTCGTTCTGGCAGGTTTGTCGATACTTTGGCTTTCATCTCCGATTTCGGGATTGCCGTTGCTCTCTGAAATAGTCCAGTACGATCTCGCCGGTCGTGAGTTTTCCGATCTGTATGCTTCTCTGCGATCCGGGCACTACGATGCATTTCCGCAAGAAGATCTCTTGTGGGCGCTGTTCTACAGTGAAGGCGGGTTGACGGACTGGGAGCGCGAGGCCCTCATCGAGCAGGTGCTCATTCGAGCGTCAGGAGTAAGCGGCGGCGAAGAGAGGGCGGGATCGGTTGTGGCCATCATTCTGAACTGGTTCGACCTGTTGCGTGCATCAAGCTTGCGGGCACGAGTACTGGAAGGAGCCGGTGAATTGAACCTTATCGGTACCGAGGCTGCGGTTCTTTCCAGTGCTCAGCATCTCTCCTCCATGCTGCAACAGGACGATAGCCGGACCATCGCCCAGGGGTATGAGGTGGAGGCGATGGCACTCGCCGCCGCCGCGCCGCGGTATCCGTCCACCGTTCTTGCCGAGTTACTTCGGGTTATCGCCTGCCGTTCCGGAGACAGGCGGGTAGTCTCCGCGACACGGAATGCGGCACGGCTGATACTTCTGAGTGATCAGGACGATTCCTGAAATCGATTTGACGCCGAAGCGCCGGACCGGTACAATCCCATGCATATGCGTGGCGATCTGCTGCTTTTGGCGACTCGTTCGATGAAAGAGTATTGCGCTCGTGTAGCTTTCCATCTGGAGACGTTTCCGGAATTCCACGCTCCCAATCAGTCAAAAGAATTTGTGGCAACTCTCGACGCCGTGAAGTTTGCAGACGGGGAAATGGAAGTAGAGGTGAAGACCAGTATTCGAGGCAAAGATGTTTTTCTGTTCGCGAATGCGGCTCGAAACAATCTCGGCCTCAGCGTTG
>DAOWMR010000324.1 GCA_030642995.1 Spirochaetales bacterium | reverse complement strand
GCGAAGGCGCCATTCCCATGGGCACGCTGACCACCGAATCGGTCTACGCGCGCCTCCTTGCCGTTCTCCTCACCACCGGATCTCGGGAGCCTGGAACGATCATCAGGGGCATGGAGCCGTAATCATGAAAGAACGAACACTTGCAGCTGCGGTTGCAGAACACAATGGATCGGAGGTAAAAGTGGCCGGGTGGGTCCACCGGGTTCGTGAGCTGGGCGGAGTCTCGTTCGTGTTGCTGCGCGATCGATCCGGGTTGGTCCAGATTGTCTTTCGCGGCAAGACCGATCTTCACGTGGAGAGCGTTGTGACGGTCCGCGGCACAGTCTCGGAGAACGACAAGGCGCCGGGTGGTTATGAGATTCACGCAGGGGCGACCGAAGTGATCGCCGCCGTTGACGCCGACCTGCCCATCCCGGTGAATCAGAACACATCTTCCCTGGGGATCGATGCACTCCTGGACAACCGGATCCTGAGCCTCCGCAACCCCGCAATACGTTCAATCTTTGAGGTGCAGGCGACCATCGTCGAAGCCTTTGCCGGCTATCTCCGCAGGCAGGAGTTCACCGAGATCAAATCCAGCAAACTCATCGGGACCGGCACAGAAGGCGGAACGGGCCTCTTCGCGGTGGACTACTTCGGCGAGCGCGTCTACCTGGCTCAGTCGCCGCAGTTCTACAAACAGACCATGGTTGCTTCAGGTCTGGAGCGGGTCTTTGAGATCGGCGCCGCCTATCGTGCGGAGAAGCACGACACCACTCGACACCTCAACGAGTATGTCTCTCTTGACGTGGAGATGGGATTCATCGACGGATATGAGGATCTCATGGACCTCGAAGTTGAGATCCTTGCCCACGTATTTGACCTGGTGCGCGAGCGGCACGGGGCAACGTTGGATCAGTTCGAAAGCACCGTGCCCACAACGGATGAGATCCGCTCAAGTCCTCGCATTGATCACGACGAGGCCAAATCGATCGCAAGCGAGCGCGTGGGCAAGAAACTCTTTGAGATCAATCCTGAGGCTGAACGTGCCCTCTGTAACTGGGCCCAGGAGTCGGCAGGAGTTCCCGCCGTCTTCGTGACCGGCTACCCGCGGAAGAAACGTCCCTTCTACACTTTCCCCGATGGTCAGAAGACCAGGAGCTTCGATCTCCTCTTCCGGGGTCTGGAGATCACCACAGGCGGGCAGCGCATCCATGACCACACGATGCTTCTGGAGACTCTCCCCAGGTTCGGCCTGAAGGCAGAGGACCTCACCGACTACGTCAGCATCTTCAAGTACGGTTGTCCGCCGCACGGGGGCTTCGCGATTGGTCTGGAACGCCTCACCCAGCAGATCCTCGGGTTGGCCAATGTCAAAGAGGCCTCCCTCTTCCCACGCGACCGCAAGCGGGTCCGGCCCTAACAAGCGCTTGCAAAGCAGGGTTGGCGGACATACCATAGCCGTGGATGCAGACCGCGCTCAGAGTGATGCGATTCACCCCTGCGAGAGCCATCTCGATCCTCATTCTGATCACGATTGTGATCGCCGCGTTCTCAACGATTTCCGCGTGCGCGACCGGCCCGGCCGGCGAAACCGTTCAGGAAACGCCGGGGGCGGCAGGAAGCACGGTAACCCCGGACATACCACAACCCCCTGATTTTGAGCTGGAGCCACGCACCGCTCCATTACGCTATCCCCGCCTGCTGGATGACCCGGAAGCGGTTGTGGCCGGAAGCGACCGCGCGGGGATGCGTGGCCCGACCACCGACCCGCTCATTGAGGAGCTGATCGCATCGCTGAGCCTCAGGCAGCGGATCGGGCAACGGTTCATTGCGCATGTCCCGGGGTCCCGTGTTACCTACGGGGCGGGCCGGGCGATCGTGGAAGTGGCGCCGGCCGGATTCATCATCTATCCGTGGAACTTCGATACCGCCGATGATCTGCGGCGACTCACCGGGTCCCTGCAAATGCTCGCCCGCGCTGTGACCCCTGGAATTGATCTCCTGCTCTGTGCGGACCAGGAAGGCGGTCGGGTTGCCACCTTTCGATTTCCGGAGTTCGTCCGGGTTCCTGCGGCGCATGCCATGGGTGAACTCGGGCATGCACCCATTGAGGCGGCGGCCTATCTCACCGGCGTGCAGATGCGCGACCTTGGCCTCAACATGAACCTTGCTCCCGTCCTCGATGTCTACGGCACGGCCGACAACTCAATCATTGGCGATCGGAGCTATTCCGGTGACCCGGCCACCGTCGCGGGCATTGTCGGACCGTATCTGCGTGGCAGCAGCAAAGCGGGAATCATCAGCGTTGCGAAGCACTTCCCCGGTCATGGTATCACGACGGTGGACTCGCACGCTGAGCTGCCGGTGGTGGATGTCACGCTGGATGAAGTCCGGTCCCGTGACCTGATACCGTTCGCGGTGGCGATTGACGCGGGAATCGACGTGATTATGACCGCACACATTCTCTTTGAGTCGATTGATCCGTTCTATCCGGTCACCCTCAGCCGGCTTTTTCTCACGGATCTCCTTCGCGGCGAGCTGGGATTTGACGGTGTGGTTATGAGCGATGGTCTGGAGATGGGAGCGATCCGGGATAACTACGATCTCACCGAAACCCTGATCCGCCTCTTCCGAAATGACGTCGATCTCATGCTCCTGTTCGTCAACTACGACGTGGTGGAGCTTGTTGATCAGGTGGAAGAGCTGGTCCGTGTCGGCGAACTCACCGAAGATGATATTGATCGAGGCGTGAGGCGCGTGCTCCGGCTCAAGCTTGAGCACGGCCTCGCTGATCCGGACGCATTATGACGCTCTACACTGCAGCCATAACTCTCTTCTTGGTCATGGACCCGCTCGGGAACATCCCCGTCTTTCTGAGCGTACTGGAACATGTGGAACCGCAGCGTCGACGCCGGATCATCATGAGGGAGCTGCTCTTCGCGCTCGGCATCCTTACCGTCTTTCTGTTCCTCGGGAAGTACATCCTGGCGGGTCTGAACGTGAGCGAGCCCGCGCTGAGCATCGGTGGAGGCATCGTGTTGTTCCTCATCGCGATTCGTATGATCTTCCCGCAGACCAAAGGTCAAGGTACACCGAAGCCGACCGATCAGGAACCACTGCTCGTGCCCCTGGCCGTGCCGTTGGTTGCCGGCCCGTCCGCCATGGCCATGGTGATCCTCTTCGCCACTCAGTACCCCGACCGTATCTTGAGATGGTTTCTGGCCCTGCTTATCGCGTGGCTCGCGGGTGCCGTCATTCTGCTTTCCGCCGAGGTGCTTCGGCGCTACTTGGGCAGGCGGGTTATTACTGCTGTCGAACGACTCATGGGAATGATCCTGATCACGGTTGCCATTGAGATGTTGCTGGGCGGGATTCAGACCTTTCTGGCAGTGGTATAGGGAGCGCCGGTTGCTACGCCGGCGCCCAATGCATCTACAGCTGCTCCTTGCTCTCCTGCACCATCCGGTTCACGGTCTGCAACACCGAGCTGATGTTCGTCAAGTCCATTGGCAGTATGAGCTTCGTGTCCGATCGCGCGAGCTTGTTGAGCTCACCGATGTACTGTTCTGAGATCCGCATGACCAGCGCGGCATCCCCGGCCTCGGTCTCCAGGGCACGCGCCACTCGGCTCAGGCTTTCCGCGGTTGCGTGGGACAGCGCCCTGATCTCTGCGGCACGACCCTCGGCCTCGTTTTCGAGTTTCTCCTTAATACCTTCCGAACGGTTGATGGCCTCCTCCATGACGCCGGCCGAGTAGTTGATCCGGCTTTCCATTTCACCAAGGCTCCGTGCGATAACCGCGCGCTTTTCGCGTTCGGCCGTCAGCTGCATCTCCATGGATTTGAGGATGTTTCCGGGCACGCGGATGTTCTGGATCTCGTATCGCGTGATCTGCACGCCCCACGGATCGGTTGCCTGATCGATATTCCGCAGGATTGCGCCGTTGAT
>DAOWMR010000351.1 GCA_030642995.1 Spirochaetales bacterium | reverse complement strand
TCGATGATGTACTCGGCCTCGGCGATAGGGGATCTCAAACCCCGATCGTCAATGACGTATGCTCGAATTGTCACAGTCTCACCAACGAAAATCTCTTCATTGTCCCACATCGGTTTGAATTCGAGGATGTCGGCGGCAGGGTCCGTTGTCAGGTAGAGACGATTGTTCCGGGCGTCGATTGAGACCCACTGGTGTTCGTTGTAGGTTCCGGCAGGTGGATCAAAACGCGGGGCGCTTGGTCCGGGTTCCGGACCAAAGAACGGACCACACCCAATGAGCATAACTACAACGACAACGAGAGCTGTGGCGAGGGGAGTTCGAACAGCTTTCATACGATGCACAGTGTACATCATCACGGGGTATGAATTCCTGTAGATTTTTTTCTCCCGTCGAACGGACCCGTGAGATCATCAGAACGACTGGAAAACCGCCAATCGGGCTCCGCTGCGGTTTCCCGCCTCATCCACGACAATAAACCGGTACTCCTCGTAGTACGGGCCGTCGCCGCCCCACCACACGGTCTCCCGCTGCGATGGGTCCATTCGTTCACTCCATTCATCGTCTCCGGGTATCGAGCCGTCACGGGTGAAGTGGACTCGAATCGGGCTGCCGGAAGGGGTGTCGAACTCCGGATGATCGATCTCAACCTTCAGTAGAGCCCACTCGTCATACATTGGACCGGCGGTTTCCACTCCATTTTCAAAGAGTGTGAGCGACAAAATCCCGATTGCCGCGGAGGGCACCGTCGTATCTATGTGGAAATACCATTCCGTCGTGACTACCGGCTCAAGCGGTTGTCCGGGACCTCTCTGGGCGAGAGCACTGAACGTCAGGCGGTGGTCCCAACTCGGATCAGTTGCCGACAGCTCAATGAGACCGTATTCGTTGTCCGGGACTCGAATTGTGCGTTCTACGTCCACCACCCACCCGTCCCCGGCGTTGTACTCGTACCGGTATTCCGCGTATCGGATGCCGTCACCGCGCACTGCGAACGGGATCAGAATCTCCTGAGACGGATACCATGCCTTGACGTTCGCGTATACCTCAGGCGTTCTCGGGCTGAAAGAACAGGCCGTGGTGAGTAGGACCGCCACGATTATGACGCATGGGCCCGTTTGCAGAAGCGCCCGGGGGTTCACGGAAGACCTCCGAGGTTCACCGTCGGACGGTAGAAGTACATCTCCTCGAGCGACCGTGGATCGTTGGAGAGGCCCGAGACGCCAATGGTGATCGCTGATTTCGACTCCTCGGCGACGGTGGCAAGTGCGCTCGCTTCAAGGTTGATCTCCGGTACGGAGACATCTACCTGCATCTGATCGCTCTTCGGTGTGAGGCGCACCTCCAGATGGCCGCGTGTAACGCCGGCTGTCTCCGCCGACACGGGCTCCATCAGGTCCCTTCTGAAGAGGTCGATGATGCGCACGGTATCTATTCGCGTAGAGTCAGGACCCAAGCTGTAGAGATAGAGCTCAACGGTCAGGTCCAGTTCGTCAATCGTGACGGTGAAATCGGGGTCGTTCAGGTTTGGGGCGGGATACAGTTGGGAGATGATGTCACCGTTCGTGACCGACCAATCAATGAGAATCGTCAGATCCGTCGGAAATCGATCATAGGTGCGGAGGAAGTGGCGCGGACCATAGACCTCCAATCGACCATTGACGATTCGTGCGTCTTCCACGTAGCCGGGTTCCACACTTGCGTACCATGTGTCGTCGTCTTCATACCAGTCAAATGATTCGTGAAACAGCAGTTCCGGCGTGGGATCGGCCGGGTAGAAGTACCAGAGGCAACCGGAGAGGAGGAATGGAACAACGAAGAAGAGGCCGATTACTCTACGAGGGGTCCGGGAGATCCGGGTCATCATTGTCACCGTTCTCTTCTGCTTCCATTTCCGCGTAGCGGGCGGAAACGGTCTGGATGCTTGGAAGAACCTCAAAGAAGATATCGACGAGCTCAGGGTCAAACTTGGACCCCGCCAGCTTTCGTATCTCGCGGAGCGTGTCGTCTTCGGTCCATTTTTCCTTGTAGACCCGTCTGCTTCGTAGCGCGTCATATACGTCCGCCAGGGAGACAATCCGACCCATGATCGGGATTTCCTTCCCTTTCTTGCCGATCGCCTGTCCGTCTGAGTCGGTCTTGGTGGGCTTGCCGGTCTGAACATCTATGTGTCCAGGATAGCCCGTTCCGTCCCAGTTCTCATGATGATTCAGCGCGACGATCTCTGCCAGCTCGTCAAAATCGCTCTGCCTGTCCGCGAAGTACCGCGCGCCCTTCCAGGCATGGGTCTTCATGATCTCGCGTTCCTCGGGAGTAAATCTGCCTGGTTTCTTCAGAATGACATCACTGATGGCGACCTTGCCGACATCGTGCAGCATGGCGGCCATGCGCAGAATATCCCGGGTTCGCTCTATCTTCTTCGGTGGGATTCCAGCACGCGAGGCCCACCGTTCATAGATTTCCAGCGCGTAACCGGCCACGCGGTTGACGTGAGGTCCGGTTTCTTTCGGATCGCTGCTCTCGGCCATCTTTGTCATTCGTTCCAACAACGTACGGGTCATTTCTGCACGCTGGAGCGCCACAGTCGCGTTTGTCGCGAAGTGAATGGCGATGAGCTCATCATCCTTGCTGAACGGGATGCTGCGGCCCAGTGTGTCTTTCTTGTTGATGACCTGGAGCACGCCGAGCATTTCATCCATGTTGGTCATCAACGGGATGGAGAGCGTTGATGCGGTCCGGTAGCCGGACATTGCGTCGTAGCTTGGGTCAAAACCGTAGGGCGCGTCCTCCGGGATGTCGTAAACGTTCCTCACGTTCACCAGCTCACCGGTGAGTGCCGCATACCCCGATGTGGTACCCGGGCCGATGGGCACGGTGAAGAAGTTGTAGATCAGCTTCTCGCCGGGTTTGAGGTCGGCGGCCTTGGTATCGTTCTGTGAATAGGAGACGGCGAGTTTGTCGCCCTGCTTGCGATAGATGCTCCCCGCGTTCGCGCTCAGCACCCGCCGGGCCTCAAGGAGGACCCGTTCCAGGAGGATGTCAAGGTCCTGAATCTTGTTCAGAACCGAGTCTACTCCAATAACGTTCCGCAGTTTGTCAATGCGTGATGCCATATCCTATTGCCTTTGCGACACCACGAACAAATTCCGTGCCCCTGGTGCGCAGGTATTCTTCCTGACTATCGGCGTATCCGCCTATTCAGCGGACCGATTTTTGTCCTCGGCGGTGCCCATGAGCCGAATGGCGAGGTCCCACTTGTAGGTACACCCTCGTGGATCCCGGAATGTGACCTTGTACAGATCCGCGCCGGAGTAGAATTCCCAGTGCTCATTGTTCTGGACATTCGCTCCGCGAATCCCCAGTACCGGGAATTCCACGTTCCCGCCCGATTCAGGGTGCAGCACGATACGGTCTTCGTAGAGTTCCAACGCTCCATTGTGGAAGGGAGCGAGCGGCATGGACTTGTAGCCTATCTGCACGCGGACATCCTCTTCTCGCAGGAACGGCGTGCCGGGAGGTTCCGCGACGTAGTCTGTCAACTGACGCTTGAACTCCTCAATCTGCCAGAGATTCCACTCGCGGATGTTGTCGAAGAGAAGCTCCCCATCCCTTGACCGGAGGCCTCCCCACAACGTGTAGTGAACGGAATACCCGCACGACGTGCACGTGAACTCGTT
>DAOWMR010000312.1 GCA_030642995.1 Spirochaetales bacterium | reverse complement strand
TGAAAGGCGCGGCCGTGTAGTCGCAAAGAACTCATCCATCCTCGCGAAGTCCGGGAAATTGACGTTCTCCAAGGCAGAATCGTAGCGTCCACCACCCTCGTACACCAGCGCCTGCGCACACATGTCGATCATGTTCATGTCGCGAACAAAGCGCGCCACCGGCGTGGCGGCCTCCTCGTACTCGTCCCACAACTCGCGGATGTCGCCCATCGGTGAGCCGGACTCGCTCGCCGAAGGCGCGGCCCCAGTCGCGCCGCCCGCTCCACCGCCGACCAGTTCGTCCATAGCCGCCACCTCGCGTCGCCGCTTCTCGACGATGACCGACGGATCGTCCATCGCCGCCACCCGAGTGGCGACATCACCGGTAATCGCCTCCGCCAGGTCGTGCGCCACTGCCATCCCCACGGCCCGTGCGCGGTCAACCCCGGCCTCGTCCGCATAGAGCATGCAGAGGTAAGCGGTTGCCCAACTGTGATCGGCAACGGACTCCGGGTCCCGGACTCCGCGAAGCACCCACCCCGATCGGACCTCCTCCTTGAGCTGCAGGACACGAATGAATGAATCGAGCATGGCGGTCAGCCCTCGTACCGGCGGGCGAACTCCATCACCTCGTCCAGCGAGCGCACGCCGTCGGTCGTGTTCTTGGCGCAGAGACTCATTGCCGCGGTTGCGTTGGCGACGGTGAGGCATTGCTCCGGGGGCCATCCCTCGTGGATACCGTAGAGGGCGCCGGCGCAGAACGCGTCCCCGGCCCCGACGGAGCTCACGATCATCCCTTCCGGGAGGCTCAACGACGGGACCCAGACTTCGGCGCCGGCTGAATCGATCCACTGACCACCTTCCGGGCAGTGGACCACGGCGGTACGACTCACGCCCATGGTGAGGAGCGCCCTGGCCGCCTCAACCAGCGCCGGACGGACAATGGCCTCGTCGGAGTCACGCGCCTTGACGCCCGTGATCCGCTCCACCTCGTACTCGTTGACGATGCAGTGGTCCACGTACTTGAGGGCCGGCCCGACAATCTCGGCGAATCGATCAACGGCCTCACTGACCACGTCCACGCTCGTCTGAATTCCCTTGGACTGAACGTCGGCGAGGAGTCTGGCGGCTACGGTCCCGTACTCTTCGTCCTCGGCGTCCATTCCGTCCAGGAGCAGAAGATATCCGAGATGAAAGATGCGAGGCGCCAGCGTCGATACCCGGCCCATGTCCACGTGTTCCGGAGTGAACCGTGCATTGGCCCCGCGGTCGTGGAAAAAGGTGCGCCGGCCGCTGTCGGCAGTTGTCATGACGTCGGTGTAGCTCGTGCTCTCTCCCGGAAGCACCCGAATCATTGATGCATCAATTCCGTGAGCCTCACAGTGCTCCATGACGAGGCGACCGTACTGGTCGTCTCCTGCACCCGAGGGCGATGGTTGGGGCGCCGAATCCGAGAGTCTGGAGGTCGGTCAGAACATTGGCCGGAGAGCCGCCGATCCCGTGCTGGAGCGACCGAATAGTTGAGAGAGCGCCCTGTTCAGGCCAGCAATCGATGATCTTGATCTGATCGACAATCCAGTTCCCGGCGCAGGCAATCCCGTTCATGGTTGGCATCATATTCGACCCGTGCAACAATGTCATTGAATCGAAACAGCGTCTGAATATCTGGAGAGCAACGTCGTAAGTAGTGCTGAGGCCGTCGACAACAACGGAAAGGCGAAAGTCTGGAACCTGAACTTCTTCCTTCTGTGGCAGGGACAATTTGTGTCGGCTGTTGGCGACGTGGTGTACGAAATTGCGCTCGGGTTCTGGATTCTGGCGATGACCGGCTCCACGGCCATGATGGGCACCCTCATGGCTGCCTCCACAATCCCGCGCGTCCTCCTTGGACCGTTCGCCGGCGTGATCGTGGACCGCGTCAACAGGAAGTGGCTCATCGTTGGTATGGACGCAATCCGCGGCGTCGCTGTGCTTCTCGTGGCTATCGCGGCAATGACCGGGCCTGCCGAGGTGTGGATGGTATTTGCAGCAGGCGTGATAATCGGCCTGTGTGCCGCCTTCTTCAATCCATCAATCGGGTCGGTCATTCCCGACATTGTCCATCGCGAGCGCCTCGTTCAGGCTAACTCCTTCTTCTCGATGATCCGGGCAGGTTCGGGGGTTCTCGGCAATTCGATTGGAGGAGTCCTCTACACGGTGCTCGGAGCGCCACTGATGTTCCTCGTAAACGGGATATCATACCTGTTCTCTTCCGGCACGGAGGTCTTCATCCGGGTCCCTGAGACCCACAAGGAGCGAGAGAAGAAGCACTTCTTCACCGACATGAAGGAGGGGTTCGCCTTCGTCTGGCAGAACAACGGGCTTCGATTCCTCATGATAGCGGCCGGCGTGCTGAACTTCTTTGCGTCGATTGCCATGTTGCTCCTGATTCCACTCTTCCAGCGAACCGAATGGCTGGGGCCGGCGCGGTACGGCGTGACCATGGCCGTGTTTACCGCAGCGATGATCGCCGGAATGGCAACAACCGCGTCCATCAAGATCCCACCTGAACGACGACTGCTCTTCTTCGGCATCGGCATGGTGCTCTTTGTCATACCGCTTATGGCATTTCCATTCTTCGGTGTGTTCTGGCCGATGCTCGTCTGTATCGGAATTGCCGGCTATTTCAACGCCATCGTCAACGTCCTCCTCCAGAGCGTGGTTCAACTGGGCGTTCCGCAAGAGCTCCGTGGAAAAGTCTTCGGGTTGATGGGCACCCTGACCCAGGGACTGACACCGATCGGGATGGCCATTGGAGGCGTTCTGGGGGAGTTTCTCCCGCTGCAGTGGGTCATCGGCGGCTCCTTCGTACTGATTGGTGTCTACATCTTCCCGCAGCTGGGCGCCCGTGGAGTTCGGGATTTTTTTGCGGTTGAGGAAGAACCGGTGACCGAAAGCACAGAAACGAACGAGTAGCCCGAGACACTTTACCCGATCCCTCCGGTAACATAGATTACGGCATGGCCGAATCTGCCGCCCTGGAAGCCGGCGAAGCCTCGCGCCCCACGCGCCCGATGCTGAAGCGGCTCCTCAATATCGCACTTCCCATGATTGCATCTCAGGCGTCGGAAACCGTCATGTTGTTTGTGGATCGACTATTCCTCTCCCGCGTCGGCAAGCTCCATTTTTCAGCCGCAATGACCGGAGGACTGACGTCCTTTACCGTCTCCTCACTCTTCGCGGGCATCACCGGATACGTGAATGCAATCGTGGCTCAGTACTACGGCGCCTCTCGCGAGGAGAACTGCGCCAACGCCACGGTACAATCGATCTACCTCTCGCTCATGGCACTGCCAATCCTCATTCTCGTGGCGGTGTTCATCCCCCGGTTCTTCATGCTGATGGGGCACGATCCGGCACAGGTACCGCTTGAGTCTATCTACGCTCGTTGGCTCATCAGTGGATCGGTGTTCTTTCTCATGCGAAACGGCCTGACCGGATTCTTCCTCGGCATAGGAAAGACCCGGGTGGTCATGGTTGCAAACCTTGCCGCAATGTTCGTGAATGTCCCGCTGAACTGGATCCTCATCTTCGGGAAGTTCGGAGTGCCCGCACTCGGAATCGTCGGGGCCGCAATCGGGACCATCGCCGGGAGCATTATCGCCTTCGTGATTCTTCTCTCGGTCTACCTGAGTCGACGAATCGACGGCCGATACGGGACCCGATCGGCCTGGAAGTTTGATGGTGAGATGTTCCGGCGGCTGGTCAAGTTCGGCACACCTGCCGGCGTTGAGATTTTCCTCAATGTCTTTGCCTTCAACATCTTCATCCAGCTGATGCACTCCTACGGCGCCGATGTTGCCGCAGCTACCACCATCACCTTCAACTGGGACATCGTGGCGTTCATTCCGATGCTTGGACTCGGAGCAGCGACCACGGCAGTCGTGGGGCAGTACATAGGGGCGTCGGACCCGGGAGACGCCAGACAGGCAACGCTCCTCTCGCTCAGGCTGGCGTTCCTCTACTCGGGGTCCATGGCCGTGCTTTTTCTCGTTGGGGCCCGACCTCTCGTCTCTCTGTTCTCGTCCGGTTTCGGAGATACGGGAGCGGTATCCGAACTGGC
>DAOWMR010000294.1 GCA_030642995.1 Spirochaetales bacterium | reverse complement strand
TGACCCTCCGTGACTACCAGCCTTCGTACCGGAACGGGGGCTGGTGGCGCCACCACACATTTGACCCAAGGAGTAACTGATGCGCAAGGGTGCAGGAACAATTCTAATTGTAATCATGGTCATGGCTCTCAGTCTTTTCGGTTGCGACGGAAGCGACGGTGACTCAGGTTCCGGACGGAGTTCACAACGGAATCTACCGGAAGTGACCGTGGCCGAAGCTGAGCAGGCAATGTCTGATGCGATGCTGATCTCCGCTCTATCGCTCTTTCTCGCGTTCGGCGCCGAGGAAGGAGACACCAGCGTGAGCAACGAAGAAGGTTCCTTGAGTCTTTCATGGGATGATGAAGCGGATCTCATGACCGGAATCGGACTTTACACGATCACCATGAAGGACTACACGGTACCGTCGGATGATCCATTCGGAGCCGAGTACAACGGCTACGTGCTGAACGGCACCGTGATCATGGGCTCCACCGACGGGATCTCAACGACCCTGGAAATGGATCTCGGGATGAGTCACGAGGATGCCGAGAACTACCCCGTACAGACGATCAGCATGGACCTCAAGGGCTTCCAGGACGACGCGGAGCAGATGCCGACCGGCGACATCCGTATCAACGGTCACGAGATGAACTTCGAGGATCTGGCGCAGGCCTTTGAGTAAAGTCGCAATTTATTCGTCTTCGGTCTCGTCAGCAAATAGTATGGGGGGCCCGGAGGCGGCTTCGCCGGCGCGGCCGACGCCCGCGGAGGATTGCGCGAGATATTCGAACTCCGCAACGCCATCCGGATCTACCTGCGCCGCGCGCAGGTAGAATTCCTCGGCCTCGTCGTACTCTCCAAGTTCGAAATATGCCTTTGAGAGATTGACGTACACCGTAGTTACCAGGGATGGAGGAATATCCTCGGCGAGTTCCATGGCGACCGCTGCGTCTTCGAAAGCGCGAACAGCCTGAGAGTATCGCCCCTGCAGGAAGTAGACGGAACCAAGATTGATCCGCGGATCCAAGTAGGTGGTATCCATCCGCGAAGCCCGCTGAAATGCATCCTGCGCCTCATCAAAACGCCCGAGCCTTGCGGCATAGATACCCAGCGTGTTATACGCCCTCTTCGTGTTTCGCTCCTGTGCCAAATCACGCACATGGGTCAGTATCGTGTTCGTAAGATCCTCAAAGTCTTCGCTGAATCCGCGGGAGATTCGCCCTGGTGATCCATATTGAAGACCAAGGTCAGTCTCCCGGAGTCCGACCGGTCTGTAGATGCTCTGGGCGTCACGCGTCAGGTAGAAACCTCGCCGGTCGGGATCATCGGCGAGTTTGTGCCACTCGTTGATTCCGAATCGCCAGGCGTCAAGAAAATCTCCGCTTCCGAGCATCGTGATCTCTACCGGCACCCAGATGTAATCGTCAACAATCAGGAGCATCTCCCGATCAGGGTGCACGATGAGGTAGTCACGGGCGGGAACTCGGGTGTTCAGCGCCACGTAGATGTGGCCCGGTGTCGTGAGAAATGCGGTCTCGATGCCGACGGTCTCCAGCATGCTCGCGTACGCCGCAGTGAGATCATCGCAATCCCCGGTCAATCGGTTCAGTGTGTCGCGCGGCAAGCTGACCGAGTCGACTACTTCGGTATTGCTCTGTACCTGAGTAAACGGCGCCGTTGGATCAACCTGATAGATCACGCCAAGCTCAATCAGGGCGTGATAGGCAAGCATGGCGATCTGAAGGGGTTCGCTCGCGGAATCGACCACATCGTCTTTTCCGGCCTGACGGATGAAACTGGTATAGTTCCGAATTGCGCTGTCGGCCGGCGTAATGAAGCTCCCCATCTTCCGATCGTCGTCCCAGGTCAACGCCGTCTTGTCGTGCAGGTCGTATGTGACGCTTTCTCGCTGTTCCGCAGGGCGACCGCGGGAGGTGTAGGAAACGATCACCTCGCCCGTCAGGGGCGTCACTCCCTCAGTCGTGAACACTTCCCCGTTGTAGGAAGCCAGGAGATCGACCTCTATCGTCTCCCCTGCCGCCAGGGTCTCGATACGTGTCGCCGGTGTCGGCGAGTCCATATACCCGTTCTGGAAGAAAGAAACCCGGACGTCCTCAAGAGCGAAGTTCTCCGTGTTCTCGATGGTCACCGCACCGACGGGGTTATTGACATAGTAGCTCTGCATCGCCGCAAATACCGAGCCCACGTTTGGTTGCGAAAGCCGAATGCTTCGGATCTCCGCTCGTGGTGAGTCGGGGTCCTGTCCAAGTCGATACTCCGCACCGATCCCGAAGGAAAAGCTGAAACCGTCGAAGGTGTCCACCACTCCGAGTCCGTACGTGTATCGCAGCGTCGGTTGCACGTTGATGGAGAAGTTGAAGGAGGGCACCAAACTGATCCGTGGGGCAACAGCCGCAAGCAAATTGCCGTAGGCTACCGGTTCTGTGGTCAGGTTGGGAAAGATGGAGCGGGAGTATCCCGCGAATGCTTCAACTCCAATCTCAAAGTTGCGCGCCAGCCGGTTGATCACGCCAATCCCCACGCCGCCGAAAATCTGGGTGTGGTCCCATTGATCCGGGTTTACTTCGTCCAGTGAGTCAAACCGAACGTAACTTCCGCGCACGAGGGGCTGAAACACCGGATTGCTCGGTATGGGATAGCGGACGGTACCGCCCAACTCATAGACATTATAGTTCCCGGCGTAGTCCGCAAATGGCGTCCAGCTGTGGAATTCACCGCTCACCGCAAGCGGATACCGGTAGTAGAGGTTCAAGTTGGTTGGATCGTGGTCCTGAGCCACGATCGTAGCCGTGGAAACCAGCAGAAAAAGGCCGATTGTCATCCCTATCTGTTTGGTCGTCGCCATTCCCAGTATCCTCCTGTCAGTCACATCTGGTAGACGGTCAATTCGTTTCGGCCCATTACAAAGAGGTAGGCTCCTCTCCAGAAATGGATAGCCTGCGGGAAATCCGGTCCTGGTGGTGGACCGGGTGGCTCGTGGCCGTCATCCGGCAGTATGTCCTTTACTTTGACGATATTGTATGGATCGGCAACACTCACGAGCACGATCCGTCCTTTGTATCGGGTCGAATTCGCGCTCTGCCCGGAGGACAACACGACGAGGTGGCCTTGGACCTCAACGTGTTCAAAGCGCTTGGACCAGTCGTCTTCAATCGAAAAGACCGCATCGCCGGTGTATGTCCCCCCCTCCGGCAATGACGGCGTTTCGGGGTCCTCGGCGATGCTGTAGATGCGGAGACCACTCTCGTCAGGACCGGATCCAAGATCGCGCCCGTCATGGTGGGAACCCTTGTTGTCACTGTACGCGACGTACAGTTCGTCACCAAAGAGTTCCATGTCGTGGAACCCGATGTTATCCCCTGCGGGGATTCGGTTCACTTCCACTGGGAATACAGGGTCTGAAATGTCCAACACGATGATCCCGCTGTCACGTGCCGCTGTATCGTTCAGATACGCCGCGTACATATAGTCTCCGCGGGCGGCAAGCTCAACGATGTTGCGATCAAAACCGATGCTCCTGATCTGCGTGACTTCGGTGCTATCCGAAGTGTCAAAAATGGAAACGATTGCCTGCTGGATCCCATAGCTGATGTCCCCGATCGAATAGAACTCCCGGGCGTTGTGAACAAATTCTGACCCAGCCACTGGATCGATCGCGGAGGGTGGGGAGATGAATCGCACCGTGTCCAAGCTGTCTGAGAACAACATCTCTCGATCACCCTGAAGAAGGAGCTGCCTGCCTCCGTCCAGACCAGCAACCAGGTTCAGTGACGATAAGGTCTCAGGACTCGTCAAGTCCGCAGTGTAGAAGCCGGCAGTTGCGGGCGGCCAGGATGATCCAAGCCCCAACACGTGTGCGTGGTTTCCTATGGTGACAAGATCCTTCATGTTGGTGTACGCCCCAACGACGTTTTTGTCGGAGCCGTAGCCAATGGCCGGGAGCAAGTAGAAGGACTCCACGCCGGTGAGGCTGGCCACAACCAGGTAATCACCGTGAACGACGGAGCCGTAGGCCGGACCCGCAAGGTCGGGCACGACAACAGGTACTGCGTTGGTACCCGCAGGTGGTGACGAGATATCAAAACCTTGAACGCCAGCACTCGCTGCGGAGACGTAGAGCGTGTCGTTGGCGACGGTCAGGTGCTCAACCCGGACGGAGAATTGATAGGTGGCCAGTTGGTTGTAGTTGTCTGAAACGTCGAGCACCCGAACGAAGTGATCAAGCCCAACAGTGCGGTACTCCAGGAAAACGTAGTCGTCGGTC
>DAOWMR010000493.1 GCA_030642995.1 Spirochaetales bacterium | reverse complement strand
TCCTGAGGATAGTAGAGGGTGAGCCGAACTTTGCCCTGCGCATCCACGATGAACACGGCGCGGACGGTGGTTGTGCCTTTTCCGGGATGGAGCATGCCGAGCTTGTTGGCGATGGTGTCGTTGGCGGCAACCACGGGGAAGGTAATTTCAATGTCCAGCTTCTCCTTGATCCACTCGACCCACTTGATATGGCTGAAGACCTGGTCAACCGACATCCCGATGAGTTTCACACCCATCTCCTCGAACTGCTTGATCCGATTCTGAAATCCGACGAACTCGGTGGTGCACACCGGCGTGAAGTCCGCGGGATGGCTGAACAGGACGAACCAGCTCCCTTTCAGATCGCCGGGCAGGTTCATGGTCCCGTGCGTTGTGACAACTTCCATCTCAGGGAATGCATCGCCCAAGAGCGGCATATTAATACTCTGTTCCATTGTGTCTCCTTTACAAGTTTGACTTGATTTCCAATATGCAATCACCGTGCCAACTTCCGCGCAACCTAAGTGATTCCCCTCAAATGAGTTAGGTTGCCGACTTGCGCGGGTCTTGTCGTACTACCGAAATATCGGTATTCTCTTCACCGATATGTCGTTGTCACACCGATATTTCGCTGCGGCGGGGCCCGGACGGACACGCCGATGACCACGCCCCATCTTTCCGCAGAACGGACGCTTGAGCTCGTGCTGCAGGCCCTGCAGGACATCGTGGAGTATGATCTTGCCGTTGTCCTGCGATACGACACGCAGTCGATCTTGAAGGTTGAAAAGGCCGTGGGCCCGCTCGCAACCCAGGCACTCATGGATTATACCATCTCGCTGCAGCAACGGAACGACATCGCCCGCATCATAGATGACGGGGTCCCGCATCTCTTTGATGACGCAATTCCGCATCTGGATACCTATCACGACGTCATCGATCTACCGGGAGATCACTCCTGCCTGGTCTCGCCGCTCTACGCGGAGGAGGTCCCGGTTGGTCTTCTGACCCTGGATCATCGTGCCTGCCGGATGTTCACTCCGGAGGTCGTGCGCTTTGTCGGAACGATGTCGAAACTCATGTCGCTGCTCGTGGTTCAGATTGATGCCGCAAGCGTTCTTGCCGACGAGCACGCCGAGTTGACCCGACAACGGAATCAGCTTCTTGGGAATGCTTCCGGAGTGCTGGAGAACCTGGTGGGAACATCACCGAATTGGGTCCGTGTTCTGGATAATATTCGACTGGTCGCCGGTACTGATCTGCCCGTGCTCATAGCCGGTGAGACCGGGACCGGCAAGGAGCTTGTGGCGCGCGCGATCCACGCGCTCTCGCCTCGATCCACCCGGCCCTTTGTTGCCGTGAATTGTTCGGCATTGACCGCAAGTCTCTCAGAAAGTGAACTCTTCGGGCATGAGCGCGGAGCATTTACCGGAGCGCATGCTCGGAGGAAGGGCCGATTTGAACTCGCCGACGGCGGGACCTTGTTTCTCGACGAGGTTGGCGACCTGCCTCTTGAGATCCAGCCGAAGCTTCTCCGCGTTATCCAGGAGGGCACCTTTGAACGGGTAGGCGGGGAGTCCACGGTGAGTGCCGACGTTCGCATCCTGGCCGCGACCCATGTTGAGCTGGAGGATGCGGTGCGAGACCGACGATTCCGGGAAGATCTCTACTATCGGCTGAGCGTCTTTCCCGTGACACTACCTCCACTTCGTGATCGGGCGAGCGACGTGGTACTCCTCGCCGAACGATTTGTGGCCCAGGTTCGTGCGCAGCCAGGTCTTGAGTCGGTTCGATTGTCGTCCGAAGCACTAATCTGGATGCGCGAACAACCCTGGCCGGGCAACGTACGTGAGTTGGAGAACGGCGTCCAGCGCGCCGCAATCCTCGCCCGCGGCGGCACGATCGGACCGGAGCACTTTGACACCGGCGCCACCGACCGGAGCGACCCGCGTGCCGAACGCGGAGAAGATGCGCCATTGGTGAGCCTGGATGGTGCAATTACCTCGCACATTGAGCGGGCACTGGACAGATGCGATGGCAAGGTATACGGCCCCGAGGGGGCCGCAGCGATCCTCGGGCTGCCGCCCTCAACCCTCCAGAGCAGGATGAAGAAACTCGGGATTCACCGGTAGCGCGCTGTCCGAGCACAGTCGAATTCGCCTGTTATCTGTCGCAATGGGGTGATACTCACTTGACAGATTCGGTTTCTCACAGTGAAATGATAAGGAAC
>DAOWMR010000393.1 GCA_030642995.1 Spirochaetales bacterium | reverse complement strand
GATTGCCGGGGGAATTGGAATTGCGCCGATATACGGAATTCTCAAACACCTGCGACAGCAGGAATCACCTCCGGAAGTCGTATTGCTCTACACCGTTCACCACGAGTCCGACATCATCTTCCGAGATGAACTGGATCAGTGGTTCGATGAGCTTCCGAACTGGAAACGTACCTACGTTGTAACCTCTCAACCCGACTGGGCAGGCGAACGCGGCCGGCTCACGCCGGATCGTGCGATCCAGCTCTGCGACGACTCCACCGCCGGAACCTTTTTCCTGTGCGGACCGTCCCAAATGATCCGGGCCATGAGGCGACACCTACGGTCGCTTGGAGTCCCGAATAAGCGAATCCTGCGGGAATTGTTCGAGTTCCTCCCTTAGGAGGCGACGATCACCGGGATCCGCCTTACCCATGAAGAAGCTGCAATTCAAGATCCGGCATCGACCGAAATGACTTGTCAAACGTCACCAGGGTCAGCTCACCGGCCAGCGCAAATGCGGCGAGATACGCGTCATTCCAAACCTTCAGTGAGTAGCTTTCGGTTGTCGTGAGCCTTTTCCAAACGTGATCCAGTCCGAGGGGCTCAAGTGCGTATTCAAATCGGGGATCATCCATGAGGCTGTCGTAGCACACCCACGCTTCCGACAGCCGCAGCGCCTCCTCTCCGAAAAGGACCGGGTTGCTTGCCAGGCGGAGCAGGGCGGTTTGGGTCATCCGGCACATCATGCTGCTGTTGTCGGGGACCATCTCAAACCACTCCCGTGCCGGTGGATGGTGGACGTGTGCTTCAAATATGAGGGCAAGAAGGACATTCACGTCAGGAAGAAACATCGATGTCTTCCTTCTCCAGCAGAGCTGCGATCCGCTCGGACGTCACCGATACTGAACCGGGGTGTTTGGACGAAACCAACGGCAATGAAACTCTGTTCCTCTCGAGTCGGACCCGGGTTCCCTGCAGTTCGTGCTCAATTGCGCTGGTGATGAACTGTTTGAGAGACAACCCCTTGAGCGATGATACGGCCTTCGCCTTCCGGAAGAGCTGGTCGGCAATGTCGATTGTAGTGCGCATAAATACATAAAAGCATATGTATGATAGCATGTCAAGATTACGCGCGAGCGTACAGTTCCGGGGGCCATAGGGAAATTCCCTATTGCGTAGCACACCGGGACACGGCACACTTCTCCGTACCATGCTTGTAGCGACGACGGCCTCGCGCACCGGTGGAACGCTGTGACCGCATCTTCCGGCTCAAGTTCATTGGATCTCCTTCATCACCGGCTTGCTCAGAACGCTTTCTTCGCGGCGTTGCCTGGAGACCTCCGGGGCACTGTTGCATTCCGTTCCGAGGTGCGCCGGTACGCCCGGGGAGACCTGATCGCGCGGGAACTCGATTCACCTGATTCGTTTCTGCTGATCCTGGATGGCAGTGTAGAGATCTGTCGAGATTCGGACGAAGGCGAACGGACGGTGTTTCGGACGCTGTATCCGCCGGCCGGTATTGGGTATTCATTCCTTGCCGGTCAGCCCCACACCGCGGATCTGGTGGCGACGGACGAGACGGTGCTGGCGCTCATCCCTATCGCGCATCTCAGATCAATCTTCGACTCTCGGCCCGATGTGCTCTACAAGGCAATCTCCCGGCTCGCTGAGTTGGTGGACGCGCTCAGCACGGAACTCATGGAGCAGCGCACCCTTCCGGTGCTCGAGCGTGTGCGACGGGCAGTGTACCGGAACGCTGATCAGCACGGTGAGCTTCACATCTCTCACGAGGAACTATCCCACTTTGTCGGCGCCACCCGGGCCAACGTGACCCGCGCTCTGGAAAAACTGGAGAACTCCGGCGCCATCTCCATGGGCAGGCGGACAATTCGTATCGTCAGGGACTGACGGTGCTGTGGAGCACATATCTCGACCTCAGACCGGGCTACCTTTTATCTCAGATTCCTTCTGGAGGAAGTGAGGTGACTGCCGTGAACCAGCCGCTTGAGCACATGGGATTCTATACAATGACCGATGAGCGCTGCCGGCATACGTCCCGGACATCTCGTCTGGGCCGATGTGTGCTCGTTCTCACCGAGCGATGCAACTTCGCCTGCCCGTATTGCCGATCTCATGAAGGGGAGCACATGCCGACTGAGCGCGTACGCTCGGTCATGAGGCTATGGGCAGAACAAGATCTTTTTGCACTGCTCTTTACCGGCGGCGAACCGACCGTTCATCCCGATCTGCTGGACCTTGTGGAGTACGCCAAGGAGCTGAACATTGAGCGCGTTGGCCTCGCAACAAACGGCTCCGCCGACATCGATCTCTACGAGCGCCTGTGGAAAGCGGGTGTTGATGACTTCAGTATCTCGCTGGACGCGGACAATCCGGAAGACGCAGCCACACTTTCCGGGCGCCCGCCTGAGACCTGGCGGAAGGTCGTTGAGAATATCAGACAGATCGCCAGGCTCACGCGGACAACAGTCGGTTTTGTGATTGACGAGCACAATGTCGCGAGGGCGGAGGCCGTGGTACGCTTCGCGCTGAGCCTCGGCGTAGACGACATCCGTGTGAATCCGGCCGCCCAGTATTCAACTCACCTGCCCATCATGGATATCGAGCCGGAACTGTCGTCCAGATACCCCAATCTCAGGTGGCGGTTGCGCAACAGGGCTCAAGGACTTGGTGTTCGGGGACTCCGTGCCGGTGACGCATCCCGCTGCTGGCTCGCGTTTGACGAGATGACGGTGAGCGGGGAGTATCACTACCCGTGTTTTGTCTACATGCGAGAGGGCGGGAAACCAATTGGGCGAATTGGTCCGGACGTGCGTGAACAGCGCGAGCGGTGGTTGTGGCAGCATCAGCCGGCGAACGATCCGATCTGCGTGCATAATTGCGCCGACTGTTGCAGCGCATTCAACCGGCGATTTGAGGATTTGCATCCGGAGGTGAGCGCGTGAGGATTGCCGTCTACTCGGATATTCACGGGAACACGCCTGGACTCCAGGCGGTACACCGCAACATTGATTCACTTGGTTCAATTGATCTCGAGATCTTCCTCGGAGATGCTGTGTACGGTGGTCCCGGAGTTTCGGATATCGTTCAGCTCTTGAGAGGTCGGGACGCCGTGGTTCTTCGCGGCAACCACGACGAAGGGCTTGTCGATTTTGAG
>DAOWMR010000056.1 GCA_030642995.1 Spirochaetales bacterium | reverse complement strand
GGTACTGCGCGGGCTGTTTTTTTCCCGCCCGATCGGCCTGCGTGTCACCGGACAGGGGGCGCTGCGTTTCGGCCTGTATTCAGCGCTCATTTCCGCCGTGATTGCCATGGGCGCACTGCTCGCATCCTGGCTTGGCATACCGGCTTCGATACAGGGCGAGTATTACTATGAGCTGTTGTTCTGGGGCGGCGGGCATACCCTGAGGATGAGGATAGAGGAGATATCCTCCCGGGCTTGGATGTAGTGCGAGAGGCGCTCCTCAATCCCGGCAACGAGAGTCTGTTCTGTCTGCAGTGCCTCACCCGCCTTGAGGTAGAGCGTGACGTCCGGATCAGAAATAACCGCCTGTGATATTCGTTCCATACCGGCGATGTAGGTGTTTATTCGCTCTACGAGCTGCTCGAGCAGAGTAGTCTTCGTCTGAATCGTTGCGTCACGCACGGCTGAAACGGTGAATCTAAAGGCAACGATCTGCATTCCAAGGATACTCGCGAAAAAAACAACGGTGAAAATGAGATAGAAGCGGGACTCCAGTGAGCCAAACCACATACGTGAACTCACGTGTCGTGTGCTCACACCTGCCCACCTTCTCGGTACTCGGAGCTTGTCATCCCCGTCAGTTTCTTGAACACATAAGTGAAGTATCGTGGATCAGTGTAGCCTACCCGATCGGCAATCTCGTACGTCCGAAGATCTGTGGTTCGTAGCAGTTCCTTCGCACTCTCAATCCGGATGTGAGTCAGATACTCGACAAATGTCGTCCCTGTGGATTCCTTGAACAGTACGCTGAACTGGCTTACCGAAAGAAAGACTTCGTCGCAGATATCCTGGAGCGACAACCCGGGCTCAGCGTGCCGATCCCGGATTACCTTCTCCGCACGTCCGACGCGCGAGACCACAGCCTCCTGTTTCTGCTTCTCCAGGTAGTCGAGGATCTTCCCCACGGTTCTCCGGTAGTGCTCCTTGGCTTCAGCCAGGGAGGTAAAGTGCTGAGCATAGAAGAGTGCGCCAACTTCTTCCGGCATCTCGGCGGCCGGACCGTGAGCGATCTGCTCTACGAAATCCAGCAGAAGGAACTGAATCCTTGCGAGATATGCGTCGGCAGCGCCCGGTTCCAGGTAGTGCTGCTCGAGCTGCGAAAACACTTCATCCACCGCTTCCATCGAACAACTGCGGTCACCGCGGCGCAACGTTTCCACGAGTGTCTTTGCAAGTTCATGAAAGTCCTCAACTGCGAGCGAGCAAAGCGCCCCCACCTCCCGCGCTGAGACAACCTGCGGCAAACCGAGGAGCCTGGTGTGCCCGAGAGCTCGGCGACCACTTTCGTAGGACCGGCCGAGTTTCCCGAGCTCCGGAACCGCTTCTCCAACCGCCACGCAAACCGGCGTGACCGCAACGCGGCTGGAACTCCTCAGTATCTCGGGGGCAAGGAGCGAAGTCCGCTCCTGAAGAGCGTTTCTGTCGGGACCCTGTAAAAGCAGAACCAGGTTCTCCTCCGCATTGACGAACAACTCGTCTGCATCCGCAAGGGACCCCGCGGTCCGTTCGGTAAGCGAGAGCCTCCGCAGTTCGTCCCAGCTCGATGGGACATGAATCAGAACGATCTGATACCACCCGTTGAGATTGTTCCAATGGAGATCTGCGGTTCGCCGAACAATCTCCTCACGGGTCAGTTGGCCAAGCACGAGTCTCTGAACAAAGCGTTCCTTGAGGAGCGGGAGACTTTCCTCCAGTCGGGCATGGAGCTCTGCCTCTTCCTGTTTCGCACGGCCCCGTCGGTCCAATTCGTCTCGAACTCTGCCCAGGACAATTTCAAGCTCGGCCGCGGTGATTGGTTTGAGCAGCAATTCGCTGACGTGATACTTCAGAGCCTCTTGAGCATATTCGAACTGGTCATATCCGGTGAGTAACAGGAGAATTGTCTCCGGATAGCGGACAGACACCTCACGGCAAACAGCGAGACCGTCCATGAGCGGCATGCTGATGTCCGAAAGGATTACGTCGACCGAGTTGTCTTCGAGGTATTCCAGTATTTCCCGGCCGTTCCTGAAAACCGAAACGAGCTCAAACCCATTTTCGCCCCAACCAACCCGCGACGACACACCTTCTCGTACAATATGTTCGTCGTCCGCAAACAACAGACGGTACATGATGATCTCCGGCAGCCCAATGGTATTTGAAAGACCCCGACCCGACAACCACAGCACAATCCACGGGCGTGGGCGCTCATTCCCCGAAGCGAGACCGCGCCTGCTCAACGATTCGCGAGAGGCCCGGCAACATCCCACCGAGATCGGCCGGCCGTTGGTCAATCTCAACCTGAAGCTCCGCGACCGATTCCCAGAACTGCCGGCGGTACTTCCGGTGGGCGTATCTTCGCAGACATGTCAGCAGGCGCTGCTGATGGACCCGGTCCACGGTTCCCTTGTCACCGGACCGAATCAACGAGAGCACGGTACGGAACTCTTCGCCGTGGTCGGCGCAACGAGCGCGTTCCAATCGTTCTGCAACGTCGCGGAGATCCGCGTCCGAGAGGGCGCGGATCTCCACCTTGCAATTGTCCAGACGGTAGAAATCGGTCGTCGGAACGGATACTGACTCCGTGAGCCGGACCTCGCTGTGCCCGGTGGAAAACTCCTCACGCAGTCGCTCCGGAACAAATCGACTCTGGAGCAACTCGTGGACATTCCATTCAGCAAGTTGTCGGGCAACCGCCGAAGCTCCGCGTTCTCGCCCCTCGGCGTGATCGGTTGACTCGAACCCGAACGTGCCCTGAGCACCGGCACAAGCGCGTGCTGCTCGGCGCCGGACGACGAATACAAGCTCCTGGCCCATGCTTGCCCGGGTAAGGCTCTGGCGACCCCCACGGTAGGCAGCGTAATTGGTTCCGTGGAGGGTCAACGCCCCCTGCGACGTGAGCAGGTCCGCCATCTCTTCGGGCACGATGAACCCGGATGCCGAGTAGCTCACCACAAGGACCGCGGCATCAATCCTGTCGATAAGCCTGGTGAAGGCTCCAGCCGCGCTCTCCTTGTAGCAAAACGGCGATCTTGTTTTCGTCCAATCGGGACGAATTCCAGCCTTCACCACAAGGTTGCCGGTCGCGTCGCGATCGGAATCGACGGACGGCTTGTCCCACCGGGCGATGGTGTTCAACATGAAGTAGTTGCTTCCGTACTGGTGAGAGTTGTACGGAGGGTCAAGGTAGCAGATGTCCGCGGTCCGTCCCTTGACGAACAGAAGGGCGTCCTCGTTGCTCACCTCACCGGCCGGGCCGTCAATCACCTGGGGCTGCTCCAGGTGCATGGGGCTGAGAATGCGAGGGAGGGCGTCCTTCCCGTGCCCCCCGAAACCTCGATGATAAGCTTTGAATACGCCGGAAGTATTCGCATGGTTGGAGGCCTCATAGAGAAGGAGTGCGATCAGTACACGCCGGATACGGTTCGTATCTCCTCCGGTATCTGCGGAGCCCCCTGGGGGAAAACGCTCCTCTATGCGATCTCGCACTCTGTCCAGAAACCGTGCATTCTCGGCGGTGTAGAACAGCCGCTCCTGCCCAATCCGAGGATTCGCTGTGGATTGAGGCGCGAAGTGCACGGCGATGTAGCCCGGATCGTCTTCGCCCGTCGCCCATCCGTGGTCATCAAGTTCGCGTAGCACGTGATCCAATCCCCCGAAGGGGCCAAAGAGTCGGGCCAGATCCGCCGAGGTGTTCTCCAGGTATGCCGCCGTGACAATGTATGCAAACTCCTCCCAGTCGTTGGCGGACACGGTGAATCCGAGATGGCGCGCAAGCCGGGACACGGCGCCGCTGCCTGACATGGGATCCAGGAACTGTGTCTCGCTCAGGGCGCCCGCCCGTGCGACCCCGCTGAGAATCGGAGCAAGGAACGGGAGAAGTCGGCGCTTGTTCCCGATGTAGGCGATCAATTGACGGGTCAGGGAGATTGGGAGATTGTCTGCGCGCTGCGCGGTTGGTTCACTCATGTATTGCGGCTCGTGGCAGGACCAGCCTATGATGGCACGTGCCTCAGAAGAGAGTATCAGCGCTGGCCAACGCCATCAATGCGGCGCACCTGGTCGTCGGACGCGACGAGGTAATCACCGATATCACCGATGACTACCGCCTGGTACAACCCGGAAGCCTCTACGCTGCTCTCCCGGGCGAGCACGTTGACGGGCATACGTTCATTGACGACGCTATTCGAGCAGGAGCCCGTGGAATCCTCTGCTCGCGACCCCCGGCGCAACTGCCCGGAGGGGTAGCGGTATTTCAGAGCTCCAAACCCCGTTTCGCCCTCTCCGAACTCGCAGACGTCTTCTTTGACAAGCCGTCCGATAACCTGGAGGTTGTCGGAGTCACCGGCACCGACGGCAAGACCTCCACCGTCTCCTTCATTCACCAACTTCTCCAGGCGGTCGGCATGAGCTCGGCTTTTCTGTCAACCGCAGCCATGAGTGTCGGCGACACCGAACACGCGAACGTGCACCATCAGTCCACGCCGGAGGCTCCGGCTCTTCAGAGGGCTTTGAACAATATGGTCGCAGAGGGAAACAGCTTCGCGATACTTGAGAGCACATCGCACGGCTTATCGGCGAAAACGTGTCGGCTGGCTCACGTTCGGTATCGGGCCGCGGTTCTGACCAATCTGACTCACGAGCACCTCGAGTTTCACGGGACCTATGAAAACTATCGGGACGAGAAGGCCAACCTCTTTCGGGCACTGGACACCGGACGCTACGGCGACACTGCCCACTTCCTGGTTGCCATGGACTCTGCGTCCCTCCGCCCTCCTGAGCCTACCGCAGCCAACCCGGCCCCTGAGACCCGCAGCCCGGACATCAGGGAGGTGAGAAGCTCCGGTGAACGTTTCGGTGTTGTCAACCTGGACTCACCGGAGGCCGCCTTCTTCGCAAGCGTCACGAATAGGCCTGTCTTTGGATATGGGGTGGGCGCCACACGGGGCGCGGTGTGGGCCACGGATATCCGTCCCGACGCCACCGGCACTCGTTTCTCGCTGGGTTTCGGCACTTCCGTGGCCCAGGCCCGGCTGTCCATCCCGGGGGTATTCAACATTGAGAACGCGCTCGCAGCCGTCCTCGCAGTCACGCTCCTTACCGACCAGGATCCGATTGATCTCGCGCCGATACTGCCGAATCTCCGCCCGGTGCGTGGGCGGATGAACGCCATAGCCTCCGAGCCATTTGCCGTGATCGTGGACTACGCTCACACCCCCGGATCATTCCGCCGGGTACTGCCGTATTTCCGCGAACACACGCGCGGGCGCCTCATCGTGGTCTTCGGCTCCGCGGGTGAACGTGACCGCGAAAAACGTCCTCTTCAAGGCAGGATAGCCGGTCAGCTCGCCGATTTGATCATCCTGGCCGACGAAGACCCGCGCGGCGAGTCACGAACGGAGATTCTTGACCAGATCGCGGCCGGGTGTCCGGGGCTGGAGGACGGCAAGGAACTCCGGAAAATCCCGGATCGCAGAGAAGCAATTGTCACCGCCCTCTCCCTGGCGCGGCCGGGAGACACCGTACTACTCCTCGGTAAAGGGCACGAGACATCCATAATTGGGCCGAACGGGCCGGTCGCGTGGGACGAAGAGTTGGTGGTGAGAGAAGAGCTCGCGAGATTGGGCATTGAGTCGGAACGAAATTGAGCGGCCGATTGGCGATCGTGCTACCAGTGATTGTGCGAGACGATTCTCTTCACGGGAAGTCGATCGGCACGTTGGGACTTGCCGCTCGCATGGCCAATGGTGAGGAGCATGACAACCCGCATCGAGTAAGGAACGGTGAGCAGGCTCTTCACCTCCTCCTCACGGAAGGTAGTTACCATGCATGTTCCGAGGCCCTCATGGACCGCTTGGAGCATCATGAAACTTGCAGCCATTGAAAGATCGATGGGATAGGAGAGCTGTCCGTTTGGCATCTTGTATTCGATGTTGGTGGTGCACAGGGCAACGACGACCGGCGCCTGACCTACGTAGTCCTGACCGAACGCTGCGTCACGGATACGGGATCGAAGTTCTTTGTTTTCTATGACGATGAATCGCCAGGATTGCCGATTCTTTGCGGAAGGGGCCAGCCGACCGGCCTCGATTATTCTGGCAAGTTGCGCGTCGGAAACAGGCTCATCTGTGAAGCCCCGGACGCTGACGCGGCTCTCAATTTCCGACAGAAGGCCCATCCATGTTCCTCTTGACGAATACTACGGCATTTACCTATGGTGATCAACACGATGCGCAGAGCCGGTGCAGTCCTCTGGCTGGCGCTGGCGGTGGTCCAGTTCATCCCAGCCATAACTATTGATACTGACAACGCTCGTCTGCATGCCGAAGCATTGCGGAACACCTATCCTCGCCCCGAGGGGTCGGAGGGTGAGCGAAACGCTCTTGAATACGTAAGCTCCGTGCTGGATTCTGCTGGAGTGGACTACACCATCCGTGACTTCGCCGATCTCGATGACGGCCACTCATTCTCTCGCATCGTAGATATCTCTATCCGTGGGAGAACGAATGAGACCCTTCTGCTATTCGTTCCTCTCAGCCACCCGGATACGGCGGGGCCCGATGAGGACGGAAGCGCTTCCCTTGCCGCTACTCTCGCACTCGTTGAAGCCGCCGCTCGGGGAGAATCAAACCTGTCCTTCCGTATCGCCATCCTCGGCGCCGAGCACGGAACAGCGCCGCCGTACCCTCTTGGGTCGCGATTATTTCTCAGGGACTACTTCCCGGACAGCGATACCGTGGCGCTCTATCTTGATGCAAATCAGCCCGGTATCGTCCTGGATACCGGTGGAGGCGGTGAGGTTACACCATCATGGCTCGTCACTGCGGCCGTGGATTCCGCCAGAGAGGCTCAACTTGCGCCCAGACTGCGAGCCGGACTGAATCAATTGCATCGAATGGGCATCTCGTCCGCCCCGGAACCTTTGGTTGAGCTGCTCAAGGCCGGCCTACCGGCCATCCACCTGGGGTCGCAACCTGGAGAGTTTGGCCCCGCTTCGGTAGCGGATTCAGCCGCTGCAGTGGCCGGATTCCTCCAGAACTTCGTCACCCGGTTCGAACCGGACATACCGGCCGATTGGGACCGGCACTACCTCTACTTCCAATTCGGACGACGACACGTCGTTGTACCTGAGCAGGTGTATCTGATACTTCTCCTCGGCGTCGTATTCGGCACGCTGCTGTATGCGCTCATAGCGAGACGTCAACTCGGCCGGTACATCCGTACCATCGCACGTAACTTCTGGAATCTCCCGGTGCTCTTCTTGCTCATTTTCGCGTTTCTCTCGGCCGGAACTCTGCTCCTGGATTTGTTTCTCTTCGTGCGGCAATTCCCGACGCTCTGGCAGCACAGTCCCATGGCCTACGTCTCGCTGAAACTTGTGCTTTCCGTGCTGCTCTTCTCTCTCGCGGCCCAGCTGCTTCGGATGCTCCCGCTCTCAAAGAATGGAAGCTTCTACTCCGCCTCCGCGCTTTTCGTGCTCTTCGTGGACATCATCATTTTCAGCGTCCTCAATCTCTCGTTCAGCTACTACTTCGTCTGGGCGTTCCTGCTCTCGTTCCTCTTTTCCATCCTACGGCAACGCACTCTCAAACTACTTGCCCTGATCGCAGCACCCGTTCTCATGGCCCTGGTGGCGGTTGAGGTACTCGCAGTTCCGGAGCTCCGCGTGACCGACATCCTTCTCTTCTCGCCGCGAGGCAATTTGTTGCTGTCATTTGTGACCCTGCCCTTCATGCTGATGCTGATCCGACTCGATTTTCTCATTCGACACCCGGTTGCCGGGCGAAAGAGCTTTGCTCTTCGCACGGTGACAATCGGTTCCGCGGCGATCTCCGTGGCGCTCCTCGTGTTCATTGTCGTGAGCACTCCCTACAGCCCGACGAACCCTCAGCCAATAGTGGTCACTGAACTGGTGGACTACGAATCGTTCACCCGGAATCTGACGCTATCGAGCCCAGCGCCGCTGGGCGAATTCACCATCTCCTATTTGGGCGAGACGGACGAGGTCTCGACCAGATCAAGGACGTGGGAAGTGTCCACCGACCGTGTGCCCGACGTGTTGTCGGTACGCTTGAGCACTGCCGACTTCCTTGACCGAAATCTGGCCCGGTTGACGGTAGACGCCCCGATCCCGCTCGAAGAAGTGGAGGTGCACTTCTCGTCCGAACAGCCAATGACCATCTATGATGCCGATTTTCCCTATCATCTCGCGCCGGATCGCCTGAGCGCCGAAATATTCATCGGAAGACGGCCGCAACTGCCTCTCGTGATCAACTACACAACAACGAGCGACACTGCTCCCCGCATCGAGGTGATTGCACGATCGCCGGTCCACCCTGATCAGATCGTCGTAGAGAAATCGCGAGCCGTGGCAACCAGCACACTGGAGATCCGGACGGTTCTGAATCCGTGAGTGTGCCGGTATTTCTCCACGTGGATATGGACGCGTTCTACGCCTCGGTAGAGCAACGGGATAATCCCGAATACATCGGGAGGCCGGTCATCGTCGGTGCGCAGCCGGGACACCGAGGTGTTGTCTCGGCCTGCTCGTATGAGGCGCGCGAGTATGGGATTCACTCGGCCATGCCAATCTCCCAGGCCCACCGCCTTTGCCCGAACGGTGTATTCCTCCCGGTCCGGATGCGCTGGTATCAGGAAGTGTCGAGCACGATCATGTCCATTCTGACTCGCCACACTCCTGACCTCCAACAGATGTCGGTGGACGAAGCTTTCCTGAATATGACCGGGACCGAGCGGTTGCTCGGCCCGGTTGTTGAGACCGCGCGGAAAATCAAGGAAGAGGTCTTGCGGGAAACGAGTCTGACCATTTCCGTGGGTGTGGCTCCGAGCAAGTACCTGGCAAAACTGGCATCGGAGCGCGACAAACCGGACGGTTTGTGCGTCGTTGAACCGGGAGACGAATCCGCCTTTGTTGCCGGGCTTCCGCTGAAGGCGTTGTGGGGAATTGGAAAAAGGACCCTGTCGCATCTCAACGCCCTTGGAGTCACCACCATCGCGCAGCTCCGCGAATACTCAAAGGGGGATCTCGCAGCTCATTTCGGAAGTGCGGCGTCCGGTTATCTCCATGCGGTATGTCGAGGCGAGGACCCAGGCCTGTACAGTGATCACGCTCACTCCCACTCAATCAGCGGCGAGAGAACATTTGAATCCGACGTGAAGAACACGCCGGCCCTGGAGCGAACCCTGCTGGAGATCGCGGAGAGCTGCATGCATCGCCTCATGGAAGAACAGGCTCGATCGAGAACAGTGACGCTCAAACTACGGCTTGCCGACTTCACTACATTCACTCAGCGAAAAACCGTGGATCATGACATAGCAGCCGCCGAGGAGCTTTTTGCCGTCGCAAAAGAGCTCATGTATCGGAAATGGGATCGATCAACTCCCGTGAGGCTCATTGGATGCGGATTGGGAAACGTTGAATCGGGGGCGCCGGAGGCACAACAGGACCTGTTTGACGACCGGGCCGATCGTCAACGACGGGCCGAGGCCGCAGTTTTCAGCCTCAGGAAGCGGGGGATGAAAGTGGGCCGGGCCCGCCTCTTGAAGCGAAACGGTCCCGGCTCAGAAAGGCGCCGGGACCCTTAGTCCAGATCCCGTGCGCTACGGACTGACCTACAACTGCGATCGCAGCTCGCGAGCCTCTTCCAGTTGTCGGTTCTGACCATCCGAACGGTCTGAGATTTGCTCCAGGGAATCAATCATGCGGCGGAGTAGACCCTCCGCCTCTTCACGGTCGCTCTGACGGGGAATGTCCGCTACACCTTCGTAATACCAGCCCCGCTCCAGAGCATCGCCGGCGTTGTTGAAATTGCGCTCTTTCTTTCCCTGCTCACGATTGCGTTTGTTCTCATCCCAGTTGCGCGCCAGAAGATGGCTGGCCATCTGGACGTAGAAGTCGTGGTTCATCTCGTCCTCAATGCCTGCGGCGAGTTCAGCCTCGTGGAGATCAATCGACTTTCGTCCGAGGCTGACCGCAAAGTCCTTGTTCCCAAAGGAAACAAGACCCGGGACCTGTTCGTACAACTGACCGAGGACATAGTAGCTGTCCGCGTGATCGGGCTCGTAGGAGATGGCCTGCTTCAGGAGATCGCGCATCGGACCAGCCTTGAACAGGGAGTTCAGGATACCCTTGAGCTGGCCCCACTTGCCGATATTCGCACTCTGCCAGTAATAGCCAAGGTGATTGCTGGGGTCGGCCTCCACGGCCTGAACGCCGTACTGCTCGCCCCGTGCGTAGATGGCGAGAATTGGATCGGCCGGGCCACCCTTATCTTCCTCCAGCTCGCCAATGTCCAGAGTCGCCCGAGACATGCGCCACAGTACTTCAGCACGTTCGGTACCATTTCCGGCGGTAGACAAAGCATCCTCAAGGATGTCGAACGCTGCCTGCGGCTCATCATCGTCGTAGAGTAGGTCTGCCTGTTCAATCGCCGCATCATCCAGTGCAAACGCTCCGGCAACGATGAAAATCAGCGCGAAACCAAATAGAAAAGATCGCTTGAGCATGTGTTCCTCCGAGCCGTCATAGTAGGTTTGGCGGCATCTGTTGTCAATATCGAGGCTTGGATATACTCCCCCCTATGTCAGACTACTTCTTGCCCGTCTTCTACGTCGTACTGCAGCTTCTCATCATCATGGGCATCGGCTTCGTGGTGCGACGCTCGGGAAGGTGGGCCGACAACTTCTTTCAGGGCTTGAGCCGACTGGTAGTCAGAGTCGCCCTTCCGTT
>DAOWMR010000452.1 GCA_030642995.1 Spirochaetales bacterium | reverse complement strand
GCCGTGGGCAGAGATGGCGTCAAACATGACGGTTGAACTGTCCACCCACAAGAAACCGGGGGCCGCGCCCGGCAACGACAGCATCAATCTGGATCCACTGGAAGCAACCATTTTCAACTGCGGCAAATAGTACTGCTTCGCTGCGGCATCGGAGCGTCATGAATCCTGTGGGTACAGCAACTCCCGGATGGCAAGGATTCGAACCAGGGTTTCATTGACGGGGACGGGGATGTCATGGCGCGCGGCGAGTTCAATGAGACGGCCGCCGAAACTCGGCGCCTCCGTTCGTCGATGCTCCTCCATGTCCTGAAGCATTGAGGTCTTGCCTTCGGCACCCAGTCGATTCAGGATCGGATACCAGTTGGCAATATCCTCTTCGCGCAGATCAACACCCTCGGCCTGGGCAACGTGCACCGTCTCGCGCATGGCCGCCTCCATGAGCGCCTGGGCATGCTCGTCCGTGTGGAACACACCGTACGGCGCGCCGGTCACCGCCGACACCTGATTCACCCCGATGTTGATCATCCACTTCCACCAGACGGCCCGGTGGATGTCATCCGGAATCTCGCAGGTCAGCCCGGAGCGATCAAGGAACGCCCCGACGGCAAGCAGATCCGGGTTCTGCCGATTGTTGTCCTTCGTGCCGAGGATGACCTTGCCCTGGTTCGTGTAGATCAGACGATTGGCGGTTCGTACCGCGTCCATGCCGAGGGCAACAGTGTAGAGCACGGTCGCGTCCGGAAATCGATCCTCAATGAATGGCTCGCTGTCTATGCCATTGAGGACTGAAACTACAATGGTGCCCGGGCCAATTGCTGCGTGGAGGAGCGGAACGATCTCCTCCAGATGGTAATTCTTGACGGCCACGATCACGAGATCGGGTTTCTCTCGAACTTGGGTCGGAGACCTGACATCGATCTGTTCCTCGAGATCATTGATAACAAATCTGCCAGGCTTCAACGACTCGTACCGGTCATCGCCGGCAAGAAAGTAGACCTCAGTTTCCGGTGTCTTCTTCAACGCCGAAGCGTAGAGCATACCGAGCGCCCCGGCTCCAACGATTGCAACTGATTGAATGGAGTGCATCCCCGATACATATCACGAAACCGGGGAGAGGTGGAATCGCGGCGGCAACGGCGGTATTCTTCCGATATGAAACAGATCTGGATACGTCGTGTCGGTGGGCCGGAAGTTCTCGAAGTTCGTGAGGCAGATGACCCGGTGGCGGCCCCGGGCGAAGTGCTGGTGGAGGTGAAGGCGGCCGGGGTCAGCTTTGCCGACACAATGGCCCGCGTCGGCAAGTATGGGGACGCACCGCCCTTGCCCTGCGTCGTGGGCTACGAGGTTGCCGGAAAGGTGGTTGCGGATACCACGTCATCGTTCAAACCGGGCGAGCGCGTCTTCGGACTGACGCGATTCGGCGGTTACAGCTCCATGGTGTCCGTGCCCCCGGCGCAACTCTACGCGATGCCTGATGACATGACCTACACGCAGGCAGCGGCAATCCCGGTGAACTACTTCACCGCCTACCTCGCCCTGATTCGATTCTGTAATGTCCAGCCGGACGAACGCGTGCTGATTCACAACGCCGGTGGCGGCGTCGGCGTTGCCGCCATCCAGCTGGCGAAACGGATCGGCGCCCGTATCTACGGCACCGCAAGCGCCTGGAAACACCCACGATTGCGGGAACTCGGCGCTCACGAACTCGTTGACTATCGCACCACCGATTGGGTGGAAGAGCTGAATCGCCTGACCGGCGGGCCGGGCATGCACGCCGTCCTAGATCCGGTTGGCGGACGCAACTTGAAGCTTGACCTGAAGGTCATGGCCCCGCTGGCGCGGCTGGCGGCATACGGATTCTCTGAGCCGGTGAGAAAGGGCGATCGGCCGTTCTTCCCGACCCTCCGGTCGGTAATGGGGATGCCGCGCACCCACATGATGACCCTCCTCGGCAACAACTGGTCAATTGGTGGTTTGAACCTTGGTCACCTCTGGACCGAAGGCTCCCGCATGCGGCGCGTGGGAGAGGACATTCTGCGAGCGTGGGACGAGGGCGCCATCCGGCCCGAGATCGCCGCGGAGATTCCCTTCGACAATGCGGCCGAAGCCCACCGGATGCTCGGCGAGCGTCGGAACCTGGGCAAGGTGGTACTGCTGCCGTAAGTATCCGGGGGTTCGGGTACGGTGGTTTGGTCCGGACAAGGTGACAGAGCCACCGAACATCGTCGTCAGTGGCAACCCACACCAACAATCACGCGCTACGCTTTACGGTACAACGCAACCACCTGCAGCGACCGCGGGCAGATTGAAGGCCTATCACGGAAGAAGGTGGTGCTTGCGCAGGAGAGAAGGCTCCGGAGAGTCTCCGCAGGCCTTGCGAGGACAAGCGCAGGGGCCTTCTCTCCTGCGCAAGCGCCCCGTGGTTAGGATGTGTGTTTACCCTGGGGTTGACAACTGACCGGCCACGTGTTACTGAAGGGACAGTTATGCGAACATCAGTGTTCACCACATGCCCGAGTATTCTCGTCAAAGTCGATGTTCCGGAGGAACGCATCGGGTGATATCCGTGTAGCTGTTGAATTGAACCAACGCCCGCGGGACCACCCGCGGGCTTTTT
>DAOWMR010000053.1 GCA_030642995.1 Spirochaetales bacterium | reverse complement strand
CGTTGAACCGACAATCAAAACCTCAGTCAAGGCATTCGAGTCAATCCAGGTCCCGGGCGACACCATCGTGGATCAATTGAAGTTCATAACCGAACGGGAGACCATTCCTGAGGAGTGGGCGCCGATCCTGGACACGGCTCACGAGGTAGTCTTCATCCCGTCGGTGCACATTGGTCCCTTCATGATCTTGTTTGAATACGACGGCACCACCGCCTACGTCGTGGGACGCGCCCGAATCCCCAGGGGATCCGCCGTCCATGCCGCAGAACTCAATCGATCCGACCTGCTCATTCGGTTGGACGCATTGAGCGACGACACCCGACTTCGGATACTGGAACTTGCGGCCGGCCGTGACGCCATCACCACGCAGGAAGTCATGGATGCGCTGGAACTCAGCCAGTCAAGTGCGTCTCGCCACCTCACCCAGCTCACGGCCACCGGCCTGTTGGCGGCGGACGCCTCCGAACGGACCAAGCGGTACCGGATGAACGGTGCACGCATTGACCAAGTGTTCGGTGGTCTGAAGGACCTGCTCGGAACAAGGCCCCAGGCGTAGGGATGAGACCGCCGAAGGGCGGCAAGGAGGGAGCATGCTTACCAGTAACTTGACTGCCGAGATCGACAGCAAACAGATACACAACACATACATTGCGGACAGCGACGCATATCGGATGATGCGCCCGGCACTGCAGGATCAGCGCCGGGCGCGGCAAAGTCAGCATCCGGCACTGCAGGATCAGCGCCGGGCACGACAAGCGCGGCTCATGCCGGACGGTCCCGGCTGTTGTCTCATTGAATGGTTTGGTGCGCGCCTCATTGCCCTTGGCCGGGCGCTGTGCGAACGCCGAGGTACGCTCGCCGTGGAGATTGCCTTCCACGCCGAGCAGGGAGATCCTACTCACAAGCCCGGCGGCAGGCACGTGGCCTGAGGCAACGGGCGGCGGCGGGAGAACCGCCCTACACGCCTGGTGATGGATCCTCATCCGCGCCTTCGACCGGGCTGTCGTCCTCACCAAAGAATCGCTGGTGCATTCGCCGGCGCACGTCGGCATCCCACACAGGCTTGGAATGCGGTCTGCGGATCGGGTGGGAGTTACCTCCGTGCCCGACCTTAAACAGAATGTGAGCGAGAAGTACGAGTCCCCATGCCTGCCAGTAGCCGAGTAACGGCAACCCGAAGATCTCCGGCATGAGCCAGTTCCACAGCGCCATGACAATGAGACCAAACAGCAGGGCCATTGCGGCTGCCAACACGATCCCGCCAAAGAACATCCCGATTCTGAGCAGTATTCTTCGTCGATCCATATTCACTCCTTAGTAGTCCATTTCTTGCAGGAGGTCCGCAATGTCTTGTAGGCGATTCTGCAAACTCTGCATTGCGTATCGCTTTCGGGCAATCAGGGTGTTGATGGGCACCCCGGATTCATCCGAGATCGATCTAAATGTCTCGCCCCCAATCGCCTGCCGCACGATCACATCACGTTGAGCTTCCGGAAGCTCTTCAATTGCCAGTGCCAGCTCGTCAAGCATCGCATCCCGGATCAACTGATCGTCCAGATCAACTCCCGAGTCCTCAAGGACGGAACCCAGCGACTCGTCGGATTCAATTGAGACATCGGTTCGAAATCGACGACGGTACCAATCGACGATCCGATTGCGGGCGGTTTGGAACAACCAACCGGTGATGTTCTCAATGGGATCCGCAACGCTCAGAGTCTGGGCGGCTCGGGCAAAGGTATCGTGCAGAATATCCTGCGCTTCCTCGTAATCAGAAACGTGCTTCCTGATGTACCCAAGCAGACTGTTGCCGGTGCGCCGATACGCGCGATCCAGCTCGCCTGTCATCGTTGCCTCCATACGTAGAGTAAGACGTTCCAGACCACAGATTATTGTGTCGATCATTGAAGTGATGCAACAAGTTGTGAGCCAGAACACTGTAGAACTCGATCGCACCGGCGTGCAGCGCCACCATGCGGCGACGCTCCTGGAGATGGACGTGACTCGTGCCCGTCGTCAGATCCGACTGACGAATCGAGGCGGGCAGTCAGCCGTTTCGTTCATTGCCTGGCTCGTCGGAAGCGTTGCCAAAACCCTCAGCGACCATCCCGATGCTCGGCCCGAGATGCGGGGGCGCAGACGGGCAGATCGAGGCGCCGTGACGGTCAGTCTGCTGGTGGACCGATCGGTCGGCGATTACCGGACCGCTATGCCCGTGGTAATCCAGGACGCGGAAACCCGGTCGGTCAGTGAGATTGAGTCGATGATCCAACGGGCTCGAGATGAACCGGTGGATGCTGCGACATTCGTGATCGGTAGATCGACAGGACCGGCCGCTGCAATCTACCGGACCTTGCCCGGCTTCATACGCCGCGGCCTCCTCGGCACTGCCGTTCGAAATAGGCGACGTCTCAATCGAATCAGCGGCCACGTCGTCATCAGCTCCTCCGGGATGGGAGGCCGGGTGAAGGGGTGGTTCATTCCCAGTAACCGGCACCCGATGTGCATCGGTATTGGCGCGGTCACGCCCAAGGCGGTAGTGGTCAACGGCACCATCGAACCTCGCGAGGTGTTGCACATGACTGTTCTCGTGGACAACAGCGTGATTGGCGGCTCGTCGGCATCACGATGGATCTCACAATTGCTCCGGTCCGTGGAAAGCGCGCGAGAACTCCAAGCCGGCTGAGCAGCCGGCTCACCCTACCGAAACAAGAATCCCGCCGAGAGGAGCACTCGATACGGACCTCGTCACCCTCCTCGTCATCCAGGGGAGCTGCCATGTTCATGCCACCGCCCAGCTGAAGAAACGGATCCAAAACGAATCTGGGGAACACATGCCGTTCGTACGACCCGGTGAACCCAAAATCCATCCACATCGGGCCGGCAGAGTCCGAAGCAGGGGCTTCGGTGTAGAAATCGAACCCGAAGTCAAAACTCATGCCCCAGTCATACTCCTTGAAAAACACCAGGAAACCGGGAACGATCTCTGAGGAGCCGAAGAAACGCGAATAGATCTCGGCCTGATCCGGGACGTCGGGAAAGTCATCTGCGACGGTCGGCCCAAAGCCCACCGTGTCGGCGGGATCAGGTGGTCTCGAGTTCCTCACGGACCCGTTTCAGGGACTCGATGATGGGGATCTGCTGCGGGCACTTCGGTTCGCATTCGCCGCATGCAGTGCAGGCTGCCGCGCGATGTTCCTCGTCCATCCCGGTGTTGTAACGCCAGATGGCAGCCCGTTCATTGTCAAACATGTGTCGATCGTTGAGGATCGTGAAGTTACCGGGAATGTCTACGCCGTGCGGGCACGGCATGCAGTAGCCGCAGGTCGTGCACGGCACTGCACGCAGGGCCTCGTAGCGCTTCTTTGCCTGACTGAATAGCGCCCGCTCGGCCTCGGTCAGGCACCCAATCGATGAGCGCCCGGCGCATTCCACATTCTCAACAACCTGCTCCATGGAGCTCATACCGCTCAAGACAATCCCGACATCCTCCTTGTCCCACAGCCAGCGCAAGGCGTGCTCAACGGGAGATCTCTTCGCCCCACCATCTGAGTCGGCAAAAGCCGACCGAACGGGATCCGGGGGAGTTGCGAGCCCGCCCCCCAGCAGTGGCTCCATGATCACTACGCCAAGGCCTTTGCTCGCCGCGTACGCGAGCCCGGCCGTGCCGGCCTGGACGGTCTCGTTCATGTAGTTGTACTGAATCTGACAGAAGTCCCACCGATCGTATCCGTCAATGATCTCCACGAACGCTGAGAAATCGTCGTGAAACGAGAAGCCGAGATATCGGATCTTCCCCTGCTCTTTCATTTTCTCGGCCCAGGCGATTGCGTCTACTCGCTGCACCGTTTGCCAGTGATCGCGGTTGAGCGAATGGAGGAGGTAGAAATCGATCTCGTCGGTCCGAAGTTTGCGCAGTTGCTCTTCAAAGATGCGATCCAGGTCCGCCGACTCGTTGATATCCCACATCGGCATCTTCGTGGCAAGGAGGACCTTGTCACGGTAGCCGTCGGCGAGAATCTCTCCCACCATGTTCTCACTTTCGCCGCCGTGGTACGGCCACGCTGTGTCCACGTAGTTCACCCCGTGATCAATCGCGTACTTCAGCATTGGGTCTGCCTGAGATCGATCAATCTCGCTCGCCTCTCCAAGGGTTGGAAAGCGCATGCAACCAAATCCGAGCGCTGAAATCTCTTCGGTGACCCGAGAGCCGAGTCTGCGATACTGCATGAGAGTGCTCCTGAAGATGCGAATTCGGCCTGAGTGTATCCAACCCCGATCCAACGTGCAAGCGAGTTGTGGCCGGCTACCTCGCCTCCAGGACAATCCGCTCGCCCGGCGGAAACGTGGCCTTCAACGCGGCGAAGTAGTCGTCGAGTCGACCGGCCGGCAACAGTCCGGCGAGGACCCCTGCGGCGATCGGCGATCGGTTGAATCCAGGCAACTCGTTGGCCACCGATTGCCGGTAGTACTCAACCACCCACCAGTGAGGCCCGAAGAAATCGTCCTTTAGATCTTCCCGCACGAGCGCAGTGATATTGGTGTTATGCGCATGTCGGAGATATCGATTGGTTCCAAGCACCGGCTCGTCCCGCACGAGGAAGCTCTCGGCAAAATCCGCCCCTCTACCAAATCGCCGAACGCCGTGGCCAAATCCAAACACGCCGCGGATGAGAAACGGGTCCAGGAAGGTCATCTGGATGTACGCACGTCCCTGAAGCCGGCGATACTCGTCTGCGAACCCCTGGATCACGTACGCGCCAAGGCTCTGGCCAATGAGGTGAAGAACCTGGTACCGATCGCCTGAGGCAATGAGACGCCGTGCCATCTCACGGCCAATTGCATAACCGGTTCGAGCAGCCGTCAGCGGCTTGTTTGCCTCCGCTTCCCAGTCATGGGCGTAGATGTCCCATCGGCTGATGTCCGCGTCAGAGTCTCGGATCTGTTTGATGAGTCGCGCCGGCCAGTGCGAGGGATTGTTTCCGTACCCATGGGCAATCAGGAGTAGGCCCGTCGCGGACGGTCCCGCGGGCGGCAGCAAGTCACCTGCCGGAACGGTTGCACAGCCGGTACCCGCCAGAACCAGCATGGCAACGAGAAGGACAGCAGCGGTGGCCACCGGCACGCGACGCGTGGTCAGCTTCATACCAATTCAACTATACCGCAGAAAACTCTGCCGTGTGATACGATCGCCGGAATGGTCCCTCGCGACGCGAATTACGCCGAAAGTACTCGCGAACTCTCTGAGCTGTTGCGTGCAGAGTCGCTCGAGCTCTTCGGCGTTGCAAAAGCCGAACAGGAGTCTGCCCGTGCGGAAACCGAATACAGCCGGTGGATCACGGCCGGCCACAACGGTTCCATGGAGTACCTCAACCGGCATGCGGAGATGAAGTACCACCCCGCCCGTGTGCTCCCCGGTTGCCGATCGGTGGTTGTCGTCGCCATGAATTACTTCCAGCCGGCGGGATCGGCGGCTTCAGGCGTCGGAGCCGGGAGCGACAGCGGGCGGATTGCGCGATACGCGTGGGGCCGGGACTATCACAATGCGCTCGGGAAACGGTTGAAGCGAGTGGTGCGGGAGCTCCGTTTGCGGCATCCGGGTGAGACATTCAGGTCTTTCGTCGATTCATCGCCCCTCTCAGAGCGATTCTTCGCTGAACAGGCCGGTATCGGGTTCACCGCAAAGAATACGCTCACCGTATCGAGCACCTACGGGAGCTGGTTTTTCCTCGGCGAGATACTGAGCACCGTTGAATATCCGCCGACTCCGGCGCAAGAAGGGCGTCACGACGAGTGCCCGCGCGACTGTTTTCGGTGTGGGGGTGCCTGCCCAACCGGAGCGCTCTTCGCTCCGCACAGAATCGACGCGACCCGGTGCATCAGCTATCTCACCATTGAGCATCGAGGGAGCATCCCTGAGGAACTCCGACCACTCATGGGCAACTGGATCTTCGGGTGCGATCTGTGCCAGGAAGTCTGTCCTCTCAATGCCCGAGCGCGTATCACGGAAACGAGCGACTTCAGTGGCCACCGGGCAGGTGAGAGGATCAAACTGGGCGAGATCCTCTCCATGGAGGACGAGGAAGGTTATCGCGCCCGGTTTGCCGGCACTCCCCTCCTTCGGCCAGGCCGCGCGGCCATGATCCGCAACGCGGCAATTGCGGCGGCCAACACGGGTTCAATCGAACTCCTGCCGAAACTTCGAGAGCTTACTCGTGATGATAACATGGTGATCCGTGAGCACGCCCGATGGGCGGTTGATCAACTGATCCGCTGAGCATTGCATCAAGCTGATGGTCGCTACAGTCGGGGTCAATTGTGTATACTCGCGGCATGGATCGACTCGTCTTCTACTCCGAGGGACTGAAACGCGAGGTTGTCAGAAACGCACTGACCGGAGTGGATGTGCTCGCCGTCTACTCTCAGCGCAGCCTCATTGAATCCCTCGTTGACGACCCCTCCCTGATCGGCGCTGTGATAAACGTTGTTGAGCTGACCCCGCAGTGGACCACCTTCCTCGAATCGATATCCAGGAGTTTCCCGCTTCTTCCTGTGCTCATCGTCCAACCTGCCGGAACAGAAGATTGTCCGGACGGCTTCGTGTGCATGGACGATGATGCATCTGATGAGGCAATTCGGGGAACTTTGGACAATCTCGTTGGAAGCACACTTCAGCGGGACAGACGGAAACACCATCGATACGGATGGCCGCTTCGTGCAACCCTGCCCTCCGGAGACGGCACCGTGCATCGCGTCTCCGTGATCAGCGCGGGAGGTGCGTACCTGGAACCGGCCGGGTCACTGCTGGACTCGGGTCAGATGTGTGACCTGGACATCTACTTTCAGAACTTCAAGATGCGGGCCCGGTGCGCCATCATGGATCCACGACATTCTTCAAGTCGACGCGCGGCCGGATTTGGTGTTCGATTCGTTGATCTCTCAGACGATGCTGTCGAGTTCATAAATCGCATCGTGCAGGACGCGCTTATCAAGATTCTGATCGATCCGTCCGCGAGTCCTGCTGTTCCCTCCCTGGATGAGGAGGAAGACCTCCTCTCGATAGGCAACGAGTTCTCACTCACATGACGGATTCTACGGAGACCAATATGCCGCGAGATAACCGGACAACGCTTGTGCTTCTGGCCGCAGGCATGGGGAGCAGATACGGTGGCGTCAAACAGATAGACGGCGTGGGCCCGGGCGGCGAGGCAATCATCGACTACTCCATCTACGATGCTCTCCGGGCGGGCTTCACGGATCTCTGCTTCATAGTACGAGCCGAGATCAAGGCCGCGGTCAGGGAGTTCTTTGCGGGCAAGTTCCCGGACGATATTGGGGTCACCTACGCCGTCCAGGCGCTGGACGACCTGCCGGGAGGTTTCCAGGTTCCGGCCGAACGGGCCAAGCCGTGGGGCACGGCGCACGCGGTGTTTGCCGCTCGGCACGTGGTGAACACGCCGTTTGCAGTCGTCAACGCGGACGACTTCTACGGACGAGACTCATACGCCAAGCTCCACGCATACCTGCTCTCGCTGGATCCCACCGCTACCGACTACGCAATGGTCGGCTTCCGACTGGACGAAACACTCTCGCCCCATGGAAGCGTGTCCAGGGGCATCTGCACAACTGACGCCGGCGGGTACCTTGAGAAGATCGTGGAGCACAAAGCGATTGAGCAACTTGGAGACCGGATATTCAACGTCTGGGACGATGGCTCCTCAATCGATTTGCCCTCCGACTCCATCGCCAGCATGAACATGTTTGGTTTCGCGCCTTCCGTGTTTCCGCTGATTGACGAGGAGTTCTCCCGGTTCCTCGAGCAGAGCGGGACCGAACCCAAGGCTGAGTTCTATATTCCCACACTGATGACGCAGCTCATCAACAGCAACCAGGCTCGCATGCTCGTCCTCCCTACATCGTCACGCTGGTTCGGCATGACCTATCGTGAGGATCGGGAATCAGTGCAGTCGCAGATCCGTGGTTACGTTGAGCGTGGAGACTACCCACGGAAACTCTGGAATCGTTGATACCACCGAATCAGTGCAACCGCCTCTCCTCCTCCGGCGTCTAACCGGTTACCAAAGAGAGAAGAGGAGGTGCTATGAAACGCACTACACTTATTTCAGCCGGCGCGCTTGGCGTTGCAGTTCTGTGGATCTCATCGTGCTCGCTGCTGGGTATCGGCCAACGCGATGAAATCCAGGCATCGTTGGCGGCCGGGGCACTGCTGGACTACGTGGCCGCTCAGGGGCTTGAGCAGGTCCAGGAGCTTGACACCGCAAGTGACACCTACGATCTGGAGGCTTCCGGCGGCGCGAGCGCCAGTGTCCGTGCGGTCACGTCTGACACCGTGGTGTGGGAGTTCCCCAATGTCACGATCACCATCACGCGAGAGATCGATGATCAGGACACACCCACCCCGACCGACGATGTCATGATAGTCACTCGTGAGCTCGATTACGGTTTTGAGGCAAACAAAGTTCACATTCTTGTTCGTCCACTGCGTCCGACCACAGACTCCGAGTGGGATTCATATGTGGACGGCGACACCACGAGCGGCTGGACGGTTGATCCTATGAACACGATCGTGCAGGACGGAACCATAGAGAAGCTACTTGGTGATGTGCAGCTATCCAGCGGCGACGTAGAGGCAACCTGGGCTCGTGTCGGCGACACCATTTTTGCGGAGCAGATCATCAAGGAAATGAGTAATATGGTCCACCCCAATGTCGTGCATCGGACTATCATCACGCAAGCCATCGACGGTGAGACATCCCTCGTCCGCGAACGAGAGGTGGACGGTATCGTGGTCCACTCCTTCACTGTGGAACCGTACGTAGACCCGGACACCGGCGAGATCCTCACCAGGATCGTCCGGGATGACGGCAGCTACGCCATCGTTCGAGCCAGGGGAGATCGCGTCGGGGAACCACGAGTAGTGGACTACTACAATGCGGAGGACCTCCTGCTGATGAGAACCGAAGAGGTCCGGTCCTTTCCGACCGGCACCATGGTCAGCACGCGAACCTACTACGGACCGGACGGCGAAGTCACCGACACGCGGGTCGTCACCTACTCGATCAACTATATCGAGGGGGACGAGGATTCCGTGCAGATCACACGCACGGTAAACGGCCGCACCCGAATTGTGACCATCACCGAATCCGGAGAGGTGTACGTCGTGATGATGGGTGGCGAAACCTACCTGATGCGAGTCGTGGACGCCAACACCGTTGAGTTCCTTGATGACGCAGGAAATGTGATCATGACCGCCGAGCGAACACCAGAAGGTGCATGGCAGATCACGATCGGCGGAGAAGTTGTCGTCGTCTGAGACACGAACTTGGATCGATCCCGATCCGTACGATTCGAGGGCCCGGCGATTGCCGGGCCCGATCTGTTTAAGGACTACACCATCCCTGGATACGGACAGAGATCTTGGACCTCGCACTTCGCGCAGTCAGGATTGCGGGCATAGCATCGATACCGGCCGTGCAGGTTCACCGCCATCGAAAAGTCAGTCTGGATTGCTTCCGGCACGAGAGCTCTCAACTCGTGCTCAATCACCACCGGATTCTTTCCGTTCACCAGACCAAGTCGATTGGACACTCGGGCCAGGTGCGTATCCACGGCGATAGCCGGCTTCCCGAACACCGCACCGCGAATGACGTTTGCACTCTTCCGGCCCATGCCGGGAATGGAGACAAGGTCATCCATCAGTTCGGGCACCCGTCCGTGGAATCGATTCTGGACAGCCGCTGCTGCCCCAATGATATTCCGCGCCTTGTTTCGGAAGAACCCCGTGCTGTGAACAAGTTTCTCGATCTCCGCCGCTTTCGCCGACGCAAGACTCGCTGGTGTCGGATACAGACGAAACAGTTCCGGCGTCACGGTGTTCACCCGCGCATCAGTCGTCTGCGCGCTTAGGATCACTGCGACCATCAACTGATACGGAGACGCGAATGTGAGCAACGAACGGCGATCCGGATAGACCGCAGTCAGAATCTCTGCGACTTCTACTGCGCGGCAGGCGGCCGACGGGTCAAGATGGTTTGTTTTCGGCAATGCGGGCATACAGGCAGTCTCCCCATACAGCGGAAACAGATCAAGCGGAAGGCGTCGCTCCGTGCCGTCACTCTCTTCCTGTCAAGACTCGTTGCCTCATCGTCGTTTTCTAACTCCCGCAGGGCTGAATCAGTTGGTTCACCAGCGCTGCGGGGAGAGTGTGTAGCCAAAGCGGCGAGTTCGGCAAGACCGTTCTGCAAGCCGAGGGTAAGCTCTACGATATCGATGTGCTCATGCTCAAGAGCGAGGGGCTTCTTTGCCTCGGTGGATAGCCGAGAGTCGTTGATGAGCCGCCGGTAGGGAGTTTTCGGCGTATCATGACGACGATAGACCTTTGAGCGGTTTCTGCGCTTCTCGATGAGCTTCATGCTCGGATACACATGGTTGATCAACGGACACAGATACCGATAGACCTCAGTGAGAGCGTCACGAGCCCGTTCACCGGAGAACCGAGCATATCCAACATGCTGACGAACAGTCGTGCCGTTCTTGCATTCGACAAAACAGTTATCGTTTTTCTTATTGGGACGGGAGCGAGTGAAGCGGATTACCGGTGTGCAGAACTCGTAGATGGTCTGGTTGATGAACTCACTACCGGAATCTGAGTTGATACCGAGCAGGGGAAAGGCCGGCGTTTGACGAATATCATCAAGGCCGTCACGAACCCATTTCTTTGCCTTGTTCAGCAGAGCACGCAGTTCGGTCCATTGTGAGCACACGTCCACGAGGGTCAAGGTGAAACAGAACTCACCGTAACTCGATCCCCCATTATGACTTACGGTATCGGCCTGAAAGAACCCCGCCGGTGAGTCCTTCCAGTCTGAGG